>NZ_JBIQEU010000039.1:0-9121 GCF_045369765.1 Sphingomonas olei | reverse complement strand
CCACCTCCAGCCGGCCATGGCGGCGGAGACGACGATGCACTAACAATCAACCCGGACCACCCGGTGGGGGCTGCTCAGCGCCGTCCCCAAGGTCTTCCGGGTCTCGCTCGGGAACGCCTCAAGCAACTCATCGCCGAAATGCGTCGGCAGGCCCTTGGGGCTATGCTCGGCCATGTGGCGGCCGAGCCGCTGGGCGAGATCGCTGAGATGGTCGTACACGCTGCTTTTCGTCCCGGTTGGCCGCGACAGGCGGCGCACCGGCGCACCGTGTGCCGGCCCGTATTCCTTACCTTCATATAGAAGCGCCAACAATAGGGTGTTGATAAGGGTCCATTATCAACAGCAGGTGTGCGCCCACGCTAGACGCTGGGCAATGTTTGCGGATACTATCAGGCATGGCTCGCCGTCATCCCGATCTTTCCGCGCCAGCCTGGACTCACGGGCTAGCGTACGAACTCGAAACCACGATGGCCGCCATTGCACGTCTCGATGCACGGATTTCCGCCAGCCATTGCGCCTCGGCGTGGACCCGACGCGCTGCGTGGAGCGGATTTGGTGAGGCGCTGCGGGGGCAAGGGGTCGAGATCGACGAAATCGATATTTTCGGCCAAGCCTGCGGCCTTCCCCTGCCCTCGCGATCACTCCTGCCGACCTTCGGCGACGATCTCGCCGCCCTCGCGGCGTGGCACGAGAGCCTCGCAAGGCGCGGTCCGCGGCACTGGCGCGAGGCCCTCCCCTTCAGCTTCGATCCCCCGGCCGACTGGGGCCAGCGGCCGCTGCTCCTGCGCGCGCTCGAGCTTATCGCCCGGCATGCGCGTGCAGACCGTACCAGCGTGCCTTGGCTGGCGCTCCCGGCGCTACTCCACGATCTCGGGGTGACGCATCGCCCGCTTCCCAATCTGGCATGGGCTGACAAGGCCCTGCGGCTGCAGCCGGACGCGGCAGACGCGATCATCCGGCGCTTCCTAAAGCAGCTGCGTCGCTCCGCCATAACGGGCCTCGAGCGGCTCGAGGCGATCGAGGCCGACAGGCTGCGCTCCGCGCACGCACTGGGACAGGCCCGCCGCCCCGGCGCGCTCCTACCCCTACTGGCGCTCTCTCAAGTCCAACCGGTGCTCAGCCCGCGCGGCGTCGGCGGGCACCTTGGCCTGACCATCTCGGGAGCTGGCAAGCTGCTCGCGCGGGCCGCGAGAGCCGGGCTTCTCGTCGAGGTGAGCGGGCGTCAGAGCTGGCGCGCGTATCTTCCACCGGATCTTGCGCAGGCGTTCGGCTTCGTACCCGCGCGCCGCGGGCGGCCGATCGCGCCACCTCGGCCAAGTCCCGCGCTTGACGCCGTTCTAGCCGACTTCGACGCCGAAATGCGCGCGATCGATGAGCGCCTGGCACGTCTCGGCGTCGGGATGACCGAGCCGACGCCGGCCTGACCTTCGCTGCGGCCGATCAGCTCGTTGGCCAGAACCGGTCGAGGATCTCACCGAGCGCCCTCTCGGCGTCTGCCCGCGTGGCGCCCGCCTCCGGCAACAGGGTCAGCGTGACGCCGGTCCGGCCGTGGCCATCGAGTCGAAGCACCTCCGCGCCTCCCTCCGTCCTGACCGTGGTGTCAGCCTTTCCTGTCTTCTTGGGGGATCCTGTCTTCTTGGGGGCCTCGGCAGCAGCCGCCAGCATGCGCACAACGTCGGCCGGGGCGCGAGCAACGTCATCACCCCGTTTGCGCGCTTCCGCGATGCGGCGCCCTTCGGCGAATACGCGGTCGCGCCGGTCCTCGGGCTTGAGCAGCGGCTTGATCTGGGTAACGTGCTTGATCCCGAGGTCGTGCGGTGACGCAAAGGCGCCGGTCACCTCTGCCGGCAGTCGCGCCAGATCGAGATAACGACTGAGCCAACTCGTCGAGACGTTGATACGCTCGGCCATGTCCTGCTGCTTGCCGCCGTAATAGGCGCCGAGCGCCCGGAGATAATCCCGGGCACGTTCGAAGTCCGAAATATCCTCGCGCGCGCGGTTCTCGATATCGGAAAGCCGGAATGCCTCTTCATCGGTGAGCTCCCGGATCTCGACCAGGAACCGGAAGTCCGGATAATTGTGGCTGCGCAGCCAGCTCACCGACCAGTGCCGTCGCGCGCCGCTAATGACCTCGAAATCGAAGTCCGGATCATCACGTATCCGACGGACCAGCGCCGGAACTTCCTGCTTCCCTTGCGCCTTGAGGCTGTCGATCAGGTCCCGGCAGCGCTCTTCCGAAAGGCCTGCGTAATCGCGGTTATGGCCGTGCCACATCCGGCAGCGAGCAGGGTCGACGAGTTCGGTGGCCCGACTGACGAGCGAGCCGGTCGCCAGCTCCGCCAGTCGCGTACTGCGCCCCGCGAGCACCCCCATCCCCAACCGCGAAGGTCGCGCCGGTGGGTCCGCCGGAGCCTCGATTGCGCCGGCAAGATCGGCAGCGAACGTGCGGTTTTTCGCGCTCATGGCGCCTCTCCTTTATCCGAAATTGCACCGGTGCAATTTTGATCCTCCCTCATGCCAACCCCTCTCGTCTCAGGCGGCTCTCATGGCTTGGCCACATCGAACGGATATCCGTCTCGATCTCCGAATTAACCCCGTCCAAATAGGTCAGGCACCGGTCGCGCACAGATCGGCTCGTGGTGGGACCATCGAGCTCATAAACGGTCATCAGACGCGCGCTCGCATTGTCGATCTCGGCAGAGTCCTTGAGCGGGGTCCGGACCAGCGCGTTGCCGTAAAGCTGACCCATCAGCCCCATCAGCTCACGCTGCATCGACTTGTTCTCATCGACCTTCGAGGCAACGAAGCGGAGAAAGGCAAGGTCGGTGTCCATGCCGTGCTCGAGCAGGACCTGCATCGTCTCGTCGAGCATCGCGAGGTAGGCGGCCGTCGAGGAGAAATCCATCACGGTCGGCGGCACCGGGACCACAAGTGCATTCGCCGCGCGCAGGACCGAAAGCGAAATTGCCCCAAGCGCGGGCGGCGGATCGATCACCACCACATCGTAGCGGTCTGCTACAGAGGCAATCCCCTGCTGCAAGCGATCGAGCAAGGCCCCCTGCCCTCGCGCCATCCTCGCTGCGAGTTCGTATTCCGACTGGAACAGCCGCAGGTTCGCCGGAATGAGATCAAGGCCGTCGAAGTGGGTCGCCCGGATTGCATATTCCAGGCTCACCAACTCGTCCTGGCGGAGGAACGGGTAGAGCGTATCCTCCTCCTGAAGATCGAGATCGGGCACATAGCCAAACAAGGTTGTCGCCGACGCCTGGCTGTCGCAGTCGATGAGCAGGACGCGATAACCCCTGATCGCCAGGAACTGCGCCAGATGCACCGAGATGGTGGACTTCCCCACTCCGCCTTTGAAATTCTGGACGGCCACGACCGCACAGGGATCGTCCGCCGACCGCCAGGGCCGGGTCCCGAACACGCCACGCATGTCGTTCAGTTGCCCGAGCGTGTAGCCGACACGGCGATTGGTTTCGGTGCGACCCGGTTCAGGCAGTCGGCCGTCCTTCTCCGCCTCACGAATGGCTGCGGGCGTGCGGCCGACCAAGTCGGCCGCCTTTCCTATCGTGAAGATCGGTTCCCGCCGCTCGTCAGCGCGCTTGCTCTGCGCCCCGTCCCGAAGTTTCTCGAGGATGTTGGAGCAACGCTCGGCAAGGGCGCTGATTCGGGATCGATCCGGTCGAACCCGCGCAATTGCGGTCGCCATAGGCCATCCTTTCGCTAGACAGCCATTACATGCCCAGTTTGCGCTTTTCCGTCAACGCCACTCTGTTTTTCGAAAGCCGCAAGCCGCGTAGGCCAGGAGTGGCGGCATCCTGTCCGCCTGGGGGCGATTTAGCGAGGGCACGGCGAAAATTGCACCGGTGCAATTTTCAGCTCGGCCGACCCTTCCGCGTGACGTAACTCTCGCAAAAGCCCTGCCACGAGCGCTGCAGCTTGACCCCACTCAGCTTCACCAGTCGATCGCCCATATGACCCCGGTAAGCTTCGGCGATCAGATCCACGTCCCAGCCCCCGCCATGGGAACGCCCGATCGACAGAAACTCCTCGGCGCCCGACCATCGCAGCGAGCCTGAAGGAAAGCTTGCGAACTTGACCCGCGGACGCTCGGCGTCGGCCGACCTCATCCGCCCCGCAGCCTGTCGGACGATGTTCGACACAGCCGAGGCTCGCTCCGCTGATGGAGCCTCACCGACGGCCCCGGCCTGATCCACGGCTTCCTTGGACGTGACGACCACCGGAAGCCGTACCTTCTGCTTCTCACCTGCAAGCTCACCAACAGCGCGAGCGGACTCCACGGTGCCCTCGCGACGGGCTCGGCGCCCGGCTGAATGACGTTCCAGTTCGTCCACGGTGCCGATCTGCGCCGGCGCATCCTTTGCCTCAAAGCGGAATTCCACCTCCGCCACCGCCCTGCCCTGCCGCGTTTCCTTCCACTCCACGCGGAAGTGCGCGAGCTGATCGATCTCGCTCTTTGCGGTTTGCAGGACCTTGCGCCGCAGCTGTGCGAAATCCTTATATACGTCAGGAGCTATGCCCAGCGCCGCTCGCAAAGCCGTGATGTCGCAGCGCCAGGTCGGCTGGCGGCGGTGAATGCGAAGCGCACCGATCTCGTAAAGCTTGAGCGCATAGCTCGATCGGAAGCCGAGGACGGCCTGTCTATTCAGGACCGCGTATGTTTCCGATTCCTGAATTAGCTTGCGAGCGTCCGGGGTGAACTCCCATTCGATCCAGCCGCTCTCGCCGCCATCCTCGTCCTCGGCCTCCTCCTTCGACATCTGGATGAGTGAGAAACGCCGCGTGGCCTTTCGTCCACGCCAGCTTCTGTCGTCTTCTGCGAACAAGGTGCGATGCAGTTCCTCCAGCATATCGGAGATGCGCTCATTGCCCTTGTGGCCGCGGCGAATATCCGCCTTGCGCATCCGGTGCGGCACGTCGCGCCAGGCATCGCCGCCGGCCGTCAGGATCATCAACGCGAGAAGGCGTGAAGCGGTCAGGCTGAGCGACTGGCCCTTGACAAACCGGACCTCGACGAGCTTTCCGGGCTTAGCGAATTCCGCGGTCTGCTTGGAAGCGAGCGCATGCGCAACCCGCATCGCACGGCCGGCTCGCTCTTGATCTTCGTCGTCTAGCTCGACATCCTTTGTCGGCGAATCATCCATAAACAGGCTCCGAGCGCTTGGCTGCCTGACCTGACCTGCAACGTCAAGACAGGACAGGAAAGAGCGTGCCGGTGCGCCCCCAAGCGGTCAGGATGAAAACGGCCGATCCGTGGAGTTCAAAGCGCAGAACTCCACGAGTCGCGCCACAATTCACGCCATCGAGGACCGGGTGGGTTGAACGCGCTGGAAAACAGCGGAAAAGTAGGGCCCCCAAGAAGACAGGGTCACCCCAAGCGGTCAGGACAGGTCCCCCGATTCGGCAGGCATAAGCCCCCACCCGGTCAGGTAACCTCCCCCATCCGGTCAGGATGACGTGAATAAGTCCATGATTGTAGAGGCAAATCCTCCGCTGAATCAGAATCACTGGAATCAGTGAATCGCTCCGCTGCTGGCGCAGCGGTGGTTTTGAGAGATATTTTGGAGAAGATGAGGAGGGGAGGGGGACCGAGCGTCTGAGCCCGGAGAAAACTCATGCCTCTCACCGCCAGGAAACCAACGCAGCACCTCGTCGACCTGGTCGGTAGCCTTGGCGGCACCTGGCACGGCTATGTTGCGATGTGCCGATGCCCCGCCCATAACGACACCGAACCAAGCCTCTCCATCCGGCAAGGCGATCGCGACATCCTGGTCACCTGCTTTGCCGGTTGCTCAAGGGACGACATTCTACGCGAGCTACGACGCGTCCGCCCAGATCGCGAGCATCCCTCCCCGGTGGCGACCGGCATGCCCCGTACCGCTAATGTCTGTCGCATCTGGGATCAGGCGTTCGAGGTCCGCGGGACACTCGCCGAGCGATACCTCCGCCGGCGCAACCTCATGCCGCCCCCGTCCGACATCCGCTTCCACCCCCGCTGCCCGTATATGCCCAGGCCTAGTACCGTGTTTGAACCAGCCCTTCTCGTCGCCGTTCGCGAAGGCCGCCGCTTGGTCGCCGTCCAAAGGATTTTCCTCGATCCGGCAACCGGCGGCTCCACGCGCAAGGTGATGCTTGGCACACCGGGAGGTGGAGCATGGCGTGGCGGGGAGGGAGGTACCGTCCTGGCAATCGCCGAGGGGTTCGAAACCGCGGGAGCCTTCGCACGCCTGAACGGCATTCCCTGCTGGGCTTCGCTTGGCGCACGGCGGCTGGATCAGCTCGCCCTTCCGATCACGATCGACTGCCTGCTCATCGCGGAGGACAACGACCCTGAAGGCCATCGCGCTGCAGACCGGGCAGAGGGTCGCTATGGGCAACCAGGACGCGCCATCCATCGCGCGCCGCCACCGGCTGGATTCAAGGACTGGGCAGATGCGCTCGACGCGCACGTCCAACGGGCTGGCGTCTAGGCGCGTCGCGCCGGACGAGGGGAGGGGGTCGAGCGCGTGATGCTGCCGAAGGGTGCAGCCACGCCGGAGACCCCAGATGACCGATCTCTTCCACGCGGCCGATCGCGCCGAGCATGATGCTGCGCGTCTGCTTCTTCCGCATCTCGCTTCCGAATGCGCCGTCACCCGTCGCCTCCTGAATGAAGTCATGGCCGCCGCCTTTGGTGGCTCCGATGCCGACGGTCAGTGGACACAGCGGAGAAGCTTCGAAGTTCTCGAATACGCGCTCGCTCTTCACCTTCGCGCGCGCGGTCCAGTCCTGTCCTCGTTTGATGACGTCCGCGCCCTGATCGCGCTTTTGGACAGGCTCCCCACCCAGACGGTGCGAAGCGAGGAGCAGCTCGAATGGCAGCAGTTTTCCACACCGGTCGACATAGCCGGCGTCGCCATCCTGCTTGCCGACGTTCAGCCTGACGACATCGTCCTCGAGCCGAGCGCGGGCAACGGACTGCTTGTCGCCTCGATCGGTCAGCATAGATCTCTCCACCTGAATGAACTCGATCCCGCCCGCCGTGGCCGGCTGCCCCAGCTCTTTCCCGATGCCGAGGTCTCCGGCGAGGACGGGGCCACCATCAATTCGACTCTGGCTGCGGCAGACCAGCCATCGCTCATCCTGATGAACCCGCCATTCTCACGATCGCTCGGGCGCGGCGCCGACGACTATGCGGCTGTCCGTCATCTCCAGGCCGCTTTGCGCCGTTTGCGACCGGGCGGCCGGTTGGTTGCGATCATGCCGGACTGGTTCGGGCCGAGTGCGAGGATGCGCGACCAGTACGAGACCGTGCTGCGCAATGTCACCGTTCAGACGTCGGTACGGCTCGAGAAATGCTACTTGAAACACGGCACGTCGATCGCTGTCCGGCTATTCGTTATCGACAAGCTGCCGGGCAGGACGCCGCCCGCCGTCATCCAGCGATCCTCGGTCGAGGAATTGCTCGACGCGCTGTGTGTTCCTGAAAGATCGATGGTTTCAAGGGAGGAAGCGGCGCCTGCGCCCAAGCGATCGGGCGGCGTCTCGCTGTTTCGTGCGGTCAAGAGCAGCCGGCCCGAACCTCGACCCTATCACGCGCCGGTGCGAAACGACGTCCTTCCCGTCAAGTATGAGAAGCTGGCAACCGCGGCTCCGTTGCTTGAGCAGACCGGTGTCTACCTTCCCTATCGCCCAAGTCGCATCACCTTTGACGTCGCCGGCGAGCATCCGACCCCGCTCGTCGAGTCCGTGGCGATGGGATCGATCCCGGCGCCGGTGCCCGACTATGTCCCCTCGCTCCCCGAGCGGACCGTGGCCGAGCGGCTGCTGTCCGCCGCCCAGCTCGAAACCGTCGTCTATGCAGGACATGCCTGGTCGCAGACGATCCCGGGCAGGTTCAAGCCGAACAAGGAAGGTGTCGGCCTGACACTTGCCGAGGACGGCGAGGCCTATCGGAAGGGCTTCTTCCTTGGAGATGGCACGGGTGCCGGGAAGGGCCGGCAGATAGCGGCCTGTATTCTCGACAACTGGCTCCAGGGCCGCCGCCGCAACATCTGGGTCACCAAGAACGCCCCTCTTCTTGAAGATGCGCGCCGGGACTGGACCGCGCTCGGCGGTCTTAGCGGCGACATTCAGCCGATCTCCAACTGGAAGATCGACGAGCCTATCCGGCTCGATCAGGGTGTCCTTCTCGTCACCTATCCGACGCTGCGCTCGATGCGCGGCGACCATAGCCGGCTGAAGCAGATCGTCGACTGGGCCGGCGCCGACTTCCAAGGTGTGCTGGCGTTCGACGAGGCTCATGAAATGGGCGGCGTCGCGGGCGGGGAGGGTGCGCTGGGCGCCAAGGAAGGTTCCCAGCAGGGCATCTGCGGCGTTCTTCTCCAGAACCAGCTTCCTGGCGCGCGCGTGCTCTACGCCTCCGCGACCGGCGCCTCGGACGTCAACAATCTTGCCTACGCCGTGCGCCTGGGTCTCTGGGGGCCCGAAACGGCCTTTGCGGATCGCGAGCAATTCATCAGCGGCATCCGAAAGGGCGGCATTGCGGCGATGGAGCTGGTCGCGCGCGATCTCAAGGCGACCGGTCTCTACATGGCGCGCGCATTGAGCTTCGCCGGCGTCGAGTACGAGATCCTCCGCCACGAGCTGACCGCCGCGCAGATCGAGATCTATGATACCTATGCCGATGCCTGGTCGATCATCCATCAGAACATGGAACGGGCTCTCGAGCTCACCGGCATCGTCGACGGGATGGAGAACGTGACCCTGAACAGCGGCGCCAAGGCGGCGGCCCGCTCGCGCTTCGAGTCGACCAAGCAACGCTTCTTCGGCCAGGTCCTCCTATCGATGAAGCTCCCGACGGTGATCGCGGCGGTACGTGGCCATCTCGCAAACGGCCAGTCAGTCGTGCTCCAACTCGTGACCACCGCTGAATCGATCCTCGACCGCCGTCTCGACGCGCTGAGCCCTGACGAGCGAGCCGATCTCGAAATCGACCTGTCACCCCGTGAAGCCGTGTAATGTGGAGCTCCACATTAGATATATTCTTTGCAGTCGCAGTTTATGTCGAGCGTGGCGGCGAGAGACGCAGGTTTCCTTCGGTTTTCCATGATTTCAC
>NZ_JBIQEU010000038.1:0-9307 GCF_045369765.1 Sphingomonas olei | reverse complement strand
GAAGCCGGCGGGCGCTACGCGCCCTTGTCTCCATCAAGGCGACGCGGCCCTTCGAGAGGCCGCTTCCCAATGTGCTATGGCAGCGAGTTCATCGCCGCCGCCGTCCAGACCTGGCTCAGGCAGATCGGCGTGAAGACGCTCTACATCGCCCCGGGATCGCCATGGGAGAACGGCTACAACGAGAGCTTCAACGGCTCGCTGCGGGATGAGCTGCTGAACGGCGAGATCTTCTACACCCTCGCTGAAGCCAGGGTGCTGATCGAGGCGTGGCGGCGTCACTACAACACTGTCCGACCGCACAGCAGCCTCGGCTATCGACCACCCGCCCCGGAAGCGGCGACACCGCCATTGCCGGCCTCCGGTTCCGCTTCGCTCCACCTCCGACCGGCAATGGCGGCGGAGACGACAATGCACTAACTATCAACCCGGACCACCCGGTGGGGGCTGCTCAGTGCCGTGGAGGGCTTGGCGGCCGAGCGCGCCGCGCGATCAACGTGCCCGACTACAGCAAGGCGCTTGGCGTGCTTCAGCAGGGCGTGGACACGGCGACCGGCCGCATCGACCATGTTGTCCATATTCTTTCCAAAGCCCCGGTCATGGCGATGACGCCCAAGCAGATGGCGCAGCGCATCGCGGCGTGAACGCTCGGCCTACCACGTTGGGAAGCAGGGCAGCGCCTAATGCAGAGCGCCAGCCCGACCGCGTTCCGTGGGATCGTCGCGGCCGACAGAATCGTGACGGTTAATCGCGAAGCGATTGAAAGGTGCGTAGAAGCTGCTGCGAAAGCCCGTGAGACGGTGCGATGCACCGTCAAGGTCGCGCCCGCCCCATAAAGTAACAACGCGGACTTTTGAGGCTTCAGCCGGTGTCATGACCGTTTCAGGCCGGTGCACTTATGATCGCGAGGCGGGCGCGTGCGGATCAACGCACAATCCTTTTACGCGCCCGCCCCGAAAGCCCTCAGGCAAAATAGGGCTCTCTATTGCGTCACCGCGAAGCCGGCCTTCTCTATGGCCCGCTTGAGTTGCTGTACATCGGCCGTCGAGTTTACCGAAACGGTCTTGCTCGCCAAGTCGACGTTGACGACGGCCTTGGCATCGACGCGCTGAAGCGCGCTGGTCACACCGCGCGCACAGCCTCCGCAGGTCATTCCCTGAACTTTGAAATCGATCATCTTCGTTCTTCCATGAGGTGGATGAAGCAGATGTGGGGTTTGACACTGTGTCAGGGTCAAGGGGTGTATTTAGCTGTTGACCTTGACACGATGTGAGGGACGATAAGGCCATCGACTCAGTAGTGGAGACGACCATGAGCGCCCCGGCGCAGCTGCCAATGCAGACACAGGCGAGAAGCGAAGACAGGCTGTCGCTGGCCATCGATGGCATGACCTGCGCGACGTGTGTCGGGCGGGTGGAGCGCGCCATCGCCGGGGTGCCGGGCGTCGCCGGCGTCTCGGTCAATCTCGCGACGGAGCGCGCGAACGTCGAGTTCGTCGATGGACGATCCGATGTCGCTGCCGTAGCCGATGCGGTTCTTGCGGCGGGCTACACCCCGTTGACGCAAACGACCGAGCTGACGATCACGGGCATGACCTGCGCCTCATGTGTCGGCCGGGTCGAGAAGGCGCTGCTGAAAGTGCCCGGCGTCCGCTCCGCGAGTGTCAACCTGGCAGCCGAGACGGCGCGGATCGAAACGGTGGGTGGCGTCCCCACTTATGTCTTGGTCGAGGCCGTCGAAAGCGCTGGTTACACCGCATTCGCGCGCACCGGATCGGCGGAGGCGGAACGAAGCGCCGAGGACGCCCGCCGCGACGCAGCCGCAACAAGAGAGCTCCGCCACGTGCTGATCGCCGCGGCGCTGTCGCTGCCGCTGGTTGTTCCGATGCTGCTGGCCCCGTTCGGTATCGAGGTGGCGGTGCCGGGCTGGATCCAGCTGCTGCTCGCGACGCCCGTGCAGTTCTGGCTGGGCGCGCGCTTCTATCGCGCGGGTTGGAAGGCCGCGCGCGCCCGAACCGGCAACATGGACCTGTTGGTCGCGATCGGCACATCGGCCGCCTACGGGCTCAGCCTCTACCAGCTGCTGTTCGCGCCGATGCACGGCATGGATGCGCATTATTACTTCGAGGCTTCGGCCGTCGTCATCACCCTTATCCTGCTCGGCAAATGGCTCGAAGGCCGCGCCAAGCGTCAGACCGGAGAGGCGATCCGCGCGCTGATGGCGCTGCGGCCCGACCAGGCTCGCGTTGTCGGCACCGACGGCAGCGAACGAGAGATTGCCCTGGCGGAGGTGCGCTCGGGTGACCGCGTCCGCGTCCGGCCCGGCGAGCGCATCCCCGTCGATGGACGACTGATCGAGGGAGCAACCCATGTCGATGAATCCATGCTCACCGGAGAGAGCCTTCCGGTCGCCAAGGCCGCTGGAGACCCAGTGACCGGCGGATCGATCAACGCGGACGGCCTCATCCTGGTCGAGACGACGGCGGTGGGGGCTGAGACCACCCTCGCTCGCATCGTGCGCCTTGTCGAAAGCGCGCAGGGCGCCAAGGCTCCGATCCAGCGGCTCGTCGACAAGGTCAGCGCCGTGTTCGTGCCAATCGTCCTCGTCATAGCCGCGCTGACCCTCGCCGGCTGGCTGATCGCCGGCGCCGGAGTGGAAGTCGCGATCCTGAACGCGGTCGCGGTGCTCGTCATCGCCTGTCCGTGCGCGCTCGGCCTGGCCACGCCGACCGCGATCATGGCCGGCACGGGCGTTGCCGCGCGGGCCGGTGTCCTCATCAAGGACGCGGAGGCGCTGGAGACCGCGCACCGCATCAACATCGTCGCGTTCGACAAGACCGGCACGCTGACCGAGGGCAAGCCCTCGCTGCTGGCCGCACTGCCGGCCGAGGGGGCCGAACGCGCCGAGCTGATCGCGCTCGCCGCGGCGCTTCAGGCTGGAAGCGAGCATCCGCTCGCCCGGGCCGTCTTGGCGTGGGCCAGCTCGGAAGGCGTCGAACCCGCCCGCGCCAACGGGATGCGCGGCCTGCCCGGCCGCGGGGTTGCTGCAGACGTCAACGGCCGCAACCTGATCCTCGGCAGCACGCGCTTGATGGACGACGAAGCTATCGTGATGACACCGCTGGCGAGTGAGGCGGCCAGGCTGGAAGCCGAGGGACGGACGGTCTCCTGGGTCGCGGAACGCGCGCCCGAACGCCGCCTTCTCGGCCTTCTGGCGTTCGGCGACGAGGTCAAGGCTTCCGCCGCTGCTGCCGTGGCGGCGCTGCATGGCCGTGGCATACGCAGCGTGATGCTGACCGGAGACAATGCGGGAAGCGCCCGCGCAGCGGCGGCCAAGCTCGGCATCGACGATTTCGTTGCCAATGTCCTGCCGGAAGGAAAGTCGGATGCGGTAGCAGCATTGCGGGGCGGGGACCGCACGGTCGCGATGGTCGGGGACGGCGTCAACGACGCCCCTGCCCTCGCTGCAGCAGATGTCGGCATCGCCATGTCAACCGGAACAGACGTTGCGATGCACGCAGCGGGCATCACGCTGATGCGGGGCGATCCGCGCCTGGTCGCGGACGCGATCGACATCTCCAAACGGACATATTCCAAGATCCGCCAGGGGCTGTTCTGGGCGTTCATCTACAACCTGGTCGGCATCCCGCTGGCAGCGTTCGGTTATCTAAGCCCGGTGATCGCCGGCGCGGCGATGGCGCTGTCGAGTGTCAGCGTCGTCGCCAATGCTCTGACGCTTCGCCGTTGGCGTCCGACAGCGGCTTGAGGAGGCGATACGTGAATATAGGACAGGCGGCCAAAGCTTCGGGCGTCAGCCAGCGGATGATCCGCCATTATGAGGCGATCGGCCTCATTCCGAAGGCCACGCGGCGTGATTCCGGCTACCGCGACTATGACGAACGCGAAGTCCACATGTTGCGCTTCATCGGCCGCGCACGCGATCTGGGCTTTCCAATTTCGGAGATCGGCCAGCTCGTCGCGCTGTGGCAGGACGGCGATCGGGCGAGTGGTGAGGTCAAGGCCCTCGCGCTTGCACGAGCCGCGGAGATGGAGCGCAAGGAGCACGAGCTCCGAGCGATGCGCAAGTCGCTCGAAGATCTGGCGCGTCGCTGCGCGGGCGGAGATCGACCGGATTGCCCGATCCTGGACGATCTTGCGATCGGAGTGGAACATGTGAGTCTGCGTTGCGTTAAAGAAAAGGGTTGACCTTGGACCATGGTCCGAGCCGCAAGGACGGTGAAGTCCCGACCCCGGCGAGGGAAAGCGCCAAGAACCGCGTATATACAAGGGGAGGGGGGCGCATATGGAAGGAAAGACAATGCATCAGATCGATCCCGAGATGAAGGCGTGCATGGACGCCTGCCATGAATGCCACATCACCTGCCTTCACATGGCGATGAATCACTGCCTGGAGGCGGGCGGGCGACACGCCGAGCCTCAGCACATGAAGCTGATGCTGGACTGTGCTCAGATTTGCAGTGTCGCGATCGACTTCATGGCGCGCAAGTCCGAGCACCACCGGCATATCTGCCGCGAGTGCGCCGAGATTTGCCGGGCGTGCGCGTCGAGCTGCGAAGGGCTGGACGGCATGGAGGATTGCGTCGCCGCGTGTCGCAAGTGCGCCGACGCTTGCGACAAGATGGCCGCGTAAATGGCCCGAGGGCGGCGCTTTCCCCGCCGCCCTCCCGTTACATTGCGAGCCAAGGCGCGTGAGACGGTGCGATGCACGGTCAGGGTTGGCAGCAACGCTTTAGAGAGGGGCGTCACCTGCCCTGCCGCTAGGCTAGCGGCCCGCCCGTCCGCGGCTTGGCGCGGCGGTTCCAGGCGAACCCGATCATGATCGCGGCAAGCATCAGGAGTTGTGCCAGCACCGACTGAAATGTCGGGAACAGGCCCAACATCGAGATACGTGGCACGCTGGCGAGCGGCGCTATGTCGATGATCCCCGCCTCTTGGAGAGCAGCGACTCCCTTACCGGCCAGCACGACCGTCAGAGCGGCCATCAGCCATGAGCTGTAGCGGAAGAACTGCGTAATCGGCAGCGTCCGGCTGTAGCGGAGCATTGCCCAGGCGATGACGGCGAGAAGGCTGATCGCTGCGCCGGCCCCGGCCAGCAGCATCGCGGTGTTCCCCTGTGTCGAGAGCGCGGCGTAGAAAAGGATCGTCTCGAATACCTCCCGATAGACAACCAGGAATGCGAGCCCGAACAGGAACCATCCCGACCCGCCCGATAGCGCCCGTGACATTTTCTCGCGGATATAGCGTTGCCATTGATCAGCTTGTGCCTTGCCGTGCATCCAGATTCCGACCGAGAGCAGGACCACGGCCGCGAACAGCGAGCCGAACCCTTCCGTCAGTTCCCGGCTCGCGCCGCTTATACCGATCGCATAGGAATGCCGCTGACGATCCATTCGGGATTGGGCTTGCGCCAGATCGCCTGCCGCAAGGCGAGCGCCGTGTTGAGGGCACTGGGGGCATCGAGGCTGAGGAAGTAACCGGCGATGGCTCGGCTGTGATCGTCAACGATGACGGTCAGCCAAGGACGCACCGGGGTTCCGGCATCATCGAGCACGAGAATGTCGAGCACGTCCCGTTTTCCATTCGCATGACGAACATCGGTCGACCCGCGATGACCGCGATCGCCCTCGTGCTCGCAACCGGGCCAGCCTGGTCGCAACAGGTGTCGCGCAATGAGGAGGGGCTCGACGAGATCATCGTCACCGCCGAGAAGCGCGAGGAAAGCCTTCAGAAGGTACCCGTGTCGATCACCGCGATGACCGGCGAGGCGCTCGCGGCCACGGGCATTTCCAATGTCGAGGATTTGCAGTTCTTCGTGCCCGGTGTCTCGATCACCAATGACTCGATGGCGATCATCAACATCCGCGGTATCGGCACCTCGGCCTTTGGCGTCGCCACCGATCCGAGCACGACGGTGCACTATGACGGCGTCTATATCGCCCGCCCGACCACGAGCTATCAGGACCTGTTCGATGTCGAGCGCATCGAGGTGTTGCGCGGCCCCCAGGGCGTGTTGTTCGGGCGCAACTCAGCGGGCGGTACGCTCAACATCATCTCGAAGATGCCGACCGCCGACCTCAGCGGAACGCTCGGACTGACGCTGGGCAATTACGGCAAGCGCACGCTCAGCGGTACGATCGCAGGCCCCTTGAGCGAGACGGCCGGGCTGCGCGTGACGCTGCTCGGCAATGAGCGCGACGGCATCTATCGCGACGCGGTCACGCGCCGGCGCTACCAGAATGAGGGCAATCTCGCCGGCCGGGTCACCCTCGCGCTCGATCCCACCGACAATCTCGAAATCGTGCTGCGCGCCGATGCCAGCCGGGATCGCGAGACCGGCTATCCCTCGATCCGCGGCTCCTACCCGCCGGGCTTCGCCGCCGCCGGTGCCACCATTCCGACGCGCCGCAACGAAATCGCGCTCGACACCGTACCGCGGTATGACGTCGATGCCTGGGGGGTTTCGTCAACGGTCAGTTTCGACGCGGGCCCCGTCAAGCTCAAGTCGATCAGCGCACTGCGCAAGAGCAAGGTCGTCCAGGTCCTCGATGTCGATGCGACCGACTTGTTCCTGCGCAACATCGAGTTTTTCGAGCGGTCGCGCAGCATCACCCAGGAGCTCCAGTTGATGAATGCGGGCGACGGCAAATTGCGCTGGATCCTGGGTGCCTTCTACCTGAACGAGAAAGGCAGCGACGAAATCCGTATCCTCGAGCCGGGCCGCCGCCTCGCGATCCCCGAGAGCAACACGACCAACGCTTTCGCACTCTTCGGCCAGGCGAGCTACGAACTCGTCGACCGGCTCAAGCTGACCGCGGGGCTTCGCTATTCCTATGAGAAAAAGGATTTTGCCTATCGCGTGTTTTCGAACGCGGTACAGGTCGACAGCGGAGCGCCATCGGCATCCTGGACTGCCTGGACCCCCAAATTCGGGGTCGATTACGCGATCAGCGACGATGTCATGGCCTATGCTTCGGCCACACGCGGTTTCAAGTCAGGCGGCTTCCAGCTGGGCGACGGCAAGCCCTTCCTCCCCGAATATCTGTGGAGCTATGAGATCGGACTGAAGTCGACGCTGCTCGACCGACGACTGCGCGCCAATCTGTCAGCCTTCTATTACGACTACACCAACCTCCAGGTCGTCCAGTATATCAACGGCGTCGCGAGCACGACCAATGCCGGCCAGGCGACGATCAAGGGCGTTGAGGCCGAGATCATGGCACGCCCGACCGAGCGCTTCACGCTGACCTCGACCCTCGCCTGGCTTGACGCCCGCTATGATATCTATTTCGACCAGGGCAACAGCCTCAAGGGCAACCGGCTTCCCAACGCGCCGAAATGGAACATCACCTTGGGCGGCGAGTATAAGCTGCCCGTCGGCACCCGCGGCGACCTAATATTGCGCACGGACCTTGCGTGGCGCGACAAGGTCTTCTTCAAGCCTAACAACGACGCGCGGTACGCGGGAGACAGCTCAATGCTGATCAATGGTCGCATTGCCTGGCAGCCCGCGAACGAACGTTGGGAACTGGCAGTTTACGGGCGCAACCTCACCAATGAGCGCTATGCAAGCTACAAGGCGGTGGGCACCGACCCGACGGGCGTCTCCAACCCCGATCTGCCGCTCACCGTCTATGGCGAGCCGCGCCAATATGGCGTGCAGTTGCGCTACTTCTTCTGACCGGCTCCGGCGCCGGAGCGATCCCGTGCCGGCGCCGGCCAGCGTCCATCGCTGCGGGCGCGGAAGGCTCGACGGGGCCTTCCGCGCCCCTTCGAGATCAGGATTTGGGCTTGGGTTTGCGCGACGAGCTGTGCATGCTGATGATCTGCCAGCCTTCGCCGACGCGCTTCAAGACGCTGGTCGCAACCCCCTGACGTTCGATCGCGTCGCCCGTCTTGAGCTCGACGCGAAAGCTATAGCTCTCGATCGCGAGTGCGAGCGGGCCTTCCATCCGGACATCGACCTTATAGTCCGCGAATTTGAAGCTGCGGAACTCGGTGAGCTCGGGTCCGAGATGATGCGCGAGATAATTCGCAAAACTGCCCTCGCGCTTGCCATTCTCGACAACCTCGGAATCGGGCGAGAACAAGCCCTGGGTCTTCGAACCGTCGAGGCTCTCGATCGCTGCCTTGTACCTGCCGAGCACCGCCTCGACACCCGCACTGGCGGCTGACGGGTGATGCTGAGCATGCTGGTCTTGTGCGAGCGCGGGCGTCGCGAACAGGAAGAGGCCAGGCAGGATCGCCAGTGCCGATTTACGCATCTTCATCTTCTCCTCTTGTGTTGAAACTCGTGCCGGGATCGGTTGCAGCGGGATTTCGCTGCCGCCCGGCGAGCCGGGCATTGCTTCACCAAGACCCGTTTCGCGCCGCGCAGGTTCGATCTCGAAGGCCCGCTCGAGCGGGGCATCTTGTGTGGGGGCAATCCGCAGCGCGCCGCCACGCGGCCTTCATGTACCGGCCTTGACAGCGAAGGTGACCGCCGAGGCTGGCGCAAAGGGGTTGATACCGAGCCAGGCGATCGCTTTCGGTGCGAGTAATGAAGGAAAAAAGGGCGATCGCCGCGAATTGCTGATGGTGCGTGATGGCGAGCAATTCACCTTCCAGCTGCGATATCGGCTCAAGCGCGGACAGCGCCAGCTTACGCCTGACGAATTGCGGGTCGAGAACGGTATGATCGGCCTGCCACATCTCGTTCGAGGTCGCGGCTTCGCGCCGATGCACTAGCTCGTGCTGGTCGCGGTAGACGGCCGGATCGGAGGCTGCGGCGATCTGGCTTGCCGGTATCGCCCTGACGACACGCGCGACGGCCGCATAGCTGGGGGTTCGGTGTCCATGCGCGATGGCGAGTTCCTGCACCTTTCGGTGAATGGCGGCGACCGGGGGTCGCGGGCGCTTGGTGGCGAGAGTGCGGGTCAGTTCGACCAGATGTTCCGGCAGGTGCAGCCTGCCCCGATCGTTGCGCGGCAGACGCGCGAGACCGGCAAGTCCTTCGGCACGGTAGCGCCCGAGCCAGCGCTGCAACGTCCGCTCGCTCAGCGTGCCGGTGCGGGCGAGGTCCGCGAGCGGGATGCCATCGGCGAGGTGCGGTTCAAGGACGCGGTAGCGCTCGATCGCCAGCGGCGGGACAAGCGCCGGATGCGTCACCGCCGACGGTCCGTGTCGCAGGTAAGGAAAACGGAGATTTGCCTGCCCATCGCCATGCGAGTCCGCTCGTGTAGATGTCAGCGGTGAATAGCACGGTTCTGTCAGCGCTAAGTGACACCGATAACGAGTGTGCTGCGGGCGGCCTC
>NZ_JBIQEU010000037.1:0-10771 GCF_045369765.1 Sphingomonas olei | reverse complement strand
ACCATTGTCACCCCCGAGGACCTGGCGCTGCGCCATCCGCCCCGCGCCGACTGCAACCGCTATGACAGCCTGCGAGGTCTCCATGCAGCGGCATGAGATGATGACGGCCATGACCGAGTTGGGGCTGAAGGGCATGGCTGGCGCCTTCGACGAGGCGGTCACCACCGGTCTCCAGCGCAAGCGCACGACCATGGAGGTCCTGACCGACCTGCTGCGTGCCGAGGCGACGCACCGCCATGCAGCGTCGGTCCGTTACCGGATGTCGGCCGCCAGGTTGCCCGCGGTGAAGGACCTCGACGCCTTCGTCTTCGATGACACCCCCATCAACGAGGGACTGGTGCGCTCGCTATACAGCGGCTCGTTTCTTCCGGGCCGGCGCAACGTCGTGCTTGTCGGTGGGACGGGCACAGGCAAGACGCACCTCGCCACCGCCATCACCACCAATGTGGTACGGGCCGGCGCCCGGGGACGCTACTTCAACACGGTGGACCTGGTGAACCGGCTTGAGGAGGAAACGCGTCTTGGCAAGGCCGGCACGCTGGCAGCCCAGCTCTCCCGGCTCGACCTCGTGGTGCTCGACGAGCTTGGCTACCTGCCGTTCGCCCGCTCGGGCGGCCAACTGCTCTTCCACCTCGTCAGCAAGCTCTACGAGCAGACCTCGGTCATCGTGACCACGAACCTCGCCTTTGGCGAGTGGCCGACCGTCTTTGGCGACCCCAAGATGACCACCGCGCTGCTCGACCGCATTACCCACCATTGCGACATCGTCGAAACGGGCAATGACAGCTGGCGCTTCAAGCACCGCAGTTGACGCCCAGGACCACCGGCAGAGAACGCTTCGCGCTGGTTGCGCCTCCGGTCGGGCTACGCCCGCCCTACGCCGCAACCAGCGCGAACGGTGCACCCGTCATACCCGTCACGCTGCTCGACGAAGGGGGTCCCTTTTGCACGCCGATAGGGGGTCCTTTTTGGACGCCGATTGACATGCTGGAGACGATGAAACGCCTCGACGCCCATGCGAATGCCCTGCTGCTGATCGGTGCTTCCGATATCGATCTGCTCGGCGGCATGTTCGACGTGATGCCGGACTTCAAGGCGCTGCTCGATGCCGGATACGGCGAAGAGATCGAGAGAAACGCCGGTCGCTTCCCCGGCCTGCACCGCTACGCCGTCATGCTCTCAAATATCGCCGAAGGGATCGCGGACGGCTCCATCCGGGTGCCACGCTGACGCCACTCCCGCTGGCAGATAATGTGAGCAGACCTTTATGATTGCGAGCAGCGCAGGATGATGGCGAGCACATTGGCAGATAGCGCGAGCAGATCGCCGAGCCGGTTGTCAGATAATCCGAGCAAAAAAAGGCTCTGTTTGCAAGCAAACGCCGCTACGATTGCAAGCACCTACAGGTAGGTGCGGCTGCCGTGCATCAGCAGTTCGTCTGCGAGCAACGGGTGAAGATAATCGGCAGGCCGGCCCAGCCGATTGATGGCGGCTTGCAGGCGATCGACCTCGGCTCCGTTTCCTTCGCTGCTGTAACTTTCAGCCAGATGATCACGCAGGTCTTCGCGTAAATCCTCTGCGCCGGGTCCGGAGCGCGCTATGATCCGGTCGACGTCGGCGAAATACGCGCGCCACAGACGTTCGGCTGCTGGATCGACGAAGGCGGGCGTCATGCGGGAACTCCATCGATCATATGCTGAACCGAAGTGCTGAGCTTGACCCAGGATGGACGCATCGCATCGAGCGTCGCTCGCCCCTGCGGGGTCAAGGTGTAATATTTCCGCGGCGCACCGCCATCACCATCGCCTAGGCGGGCGGCGATCAGGCCATCCTTCGCCAGTCGCAGCATGAGTGGATAAAGGGTGCCTTCGGGCACATCCAGCGTGGCGCGCCTGGCGATGCCGGAAATCAGCTCGAAGCCATATTGCTCACGCTCGGCGAGCGACAGCAGAATGACGAACTCCAGCACGCCCTTCCGCAGCTGAACCTCCCAACGGGCTATAGCGTCGGCCGAATCATCGGATTGCCTTGTCATGCAAGGGTTATGCGGAACATTACCTTGCAATGCAAGTAACTTTTGGCTCCTCGTGTCGAGAATCCGCGTCGCCGCAGTTTGACCGTCGACGAAGCGTGCACATCCCAGCTGAGACGCTCAGGGCAGGCGTCAGGCCTTGTTCAACAGTCCCGGCCGTTTTCCGAACATTGGCATTCGGGTCGCCCGGAGCCGCCATTAGCGCGGGCAACGTTCATCAACCCCGTTCGAGATACAATGTGCAGGAAAGGTCCGCCTACGGAAGCTATCTGCACCGAGGGGTCCGATAGCTGCCCGACAGCGATGTCCCCACAATTCGCCATTTGGGACGGTTGAGGCCGTCCCGTTATTAGATCCCATGCGAGACGGGATCGCTATGCGTTGGGGTGTCATTCCGCCCCCAACCGGACCCGGCCACCAGCGGCGCATTTTTCAACAGCCCCTACCGTTTCGCGCATCGTGGCCGCGCACCGCCAGCAGCAAGGAGAGTGAGTATGAAGCGCGGCCATGACCTGTCCGGCATCATGAAGTTCGCCACATCGCCCGCCTGGGCCGACCATTTGCGCGATGCCCTGGACGATCATCTTGGACCGGCGATGGAGGAATTCGAGTTCGAGTTCGAAGACCTTGTCGAGATCGTCAGCGACCATTGGGCCGGCGTACTGTGGGGATGCGCGTTCGAAGATCTCCTGACGCGGACCGTCGAACCCGGCGCGCTGAACCTCGTCGACGATTATATCCGACGTCGCGGCTGGAATGAGGCCGGCCCCGCCAAGCTCTATATGCGTGCGCTGCAATCTTCGGTCATGAGCCTCTACGAGGTCAGCGACGTCGAGGCTGGCAGCGGATTTCTTGTTCGTGATCTCATCCGGGGCGGTGACGCGGTCCGCGTCACCGAACGCAGCGCCTCGCAGACGCTCAAACAATGGGACAGGATCGGTACGCGGGTCGTCATTGTGGGCGGAAAGCATCTCCTATCGGGTGGGGTGCTATCGTTCACGATGGAGGCAACCGACGCTCTCATGGCCGATCTTCGGCGCGTGGAGGGAAAGCGCAGTCCGTGCAGCCAGCTGGCGCTCACCGACGCCAAGCTGCGCGCGCTTCCTTCACTCCTCAGTACGGCATGGCTGTTCGACGTCGTGCCCCGGGCAATGGGTGCGATGACCGTACCGACGCTGCACAACGGCGATGGTGAGGAAGTGGTGTTCCACCGCGTCCGGTTCCCCTTTGCGCGGGGCGCAACCCATGCGCTGATCGGCGACCAGCTCGATCTTTTGCCAGCCATGCAGCGCGAAACTTCGCATGTCTGGAACTGGCTTGGCGAAAAAACGACATCGACCCGGAAGGGCACAGGCCACATGGCCTGGGGTGTGACGATGATGGACGGCACGCCGGTGCTGGGCAATATCGAGCTGAAAGGGCGCGCGCTGATCCTGGCCGTTACCTCCGCCGAGCGTGCGGCACGCGGCACGGCCCTCCTGGCAGACACATTGGGCGACTTGGTCGGCACGCCGCTTAGCACGATCGAGACTGTCGAACAGGCCATGACCGCACATCGTGAAAACCGGCCTGAGCCGGCACCAGCCATCGCGCCTGAGGTGGCAACCCCACTCGTCCATGCCATGCTCGATCGTCAGTATCGCGCTACGCTGGACGAGCCCGTCGGCATGCTAGGCGACATCACGCCGCGCGCTGCAGCCCGGACCGCAGCGGGCCGCCAACGTCTTTCGGCATGGCTGAAGCATCTGGAGAACCGCAGCGGCAGTCAGCCGGATCCGAATGATCCGATGGCCACTTACGATTTCACCTGGATGTGGCGAGAACTCGGTATCGAGAAGCTGCGCAAATAGCGCTTCGATCCCCGCAAAAACTGGCAGGCACCAGCCGGTGTCGGCCTACCGTGAGTCTGTGTCCAAATAATGCACAGGGGCCATCTGGCGGGTCTGATTTAACACGGACGAGAACCTGAGGTCTTGTCCAGTCGCGAGGTGCGCCATTGCAGTGGGACATTTGCGAATGTCGGCCTCTAGCCACTCCAGTCCCGCCTTATCGAGCAAACGGAGCAGGGCATCATCGCTTTGCGGCGGTGACTTTGCGATCATGGCAAATAGTCGCTGCCCGCGGACTCGCGCCCTTGGCGGTTTGCCTACGTAGGGTGAACGGACCATCCGGGCTATCAGGCGATCTCCGCATGTCCGGCGTGCCTCGCCTAGGTCGGCATCGGTGCAGCCCCTACGGACTGCGATCGCGTAAACCGGAAAGCCGTAATCGTCTCCCAGGTAGCGGACCGCCATTGCCGGTTCGGACCGTTCGGGAAAGAAGCGGACCGGGTCGAATGCAAGTGCGCGAGTCCGTTCCTGGAAATCGTATGCCCGCGGAGCGTCCTGTGCCGCCAAGGGCGCGGCTTGGCCGAGGACGAGCGCAGCGGCGATGCAGGCAGATCGGATCATGCTCATACATCACACGGCCTGTCCGGGCTGCATAGCCAGTTTCGCTGGCGTCGCGAATGCCGCCTACCCCCAACCCAGTCAGTCCACTTAGGGTGTCATTTCGCCCTCAGCCGGAACCGACCCCAGTAAGTTTTTATTATTACAAATATATTCAGCTTTTTCTACTAAGCAGAATTGGAGCTCCTGATTATTAGCTTTATTAGTATTTTGCTTTCCCTAACCATAGCTCTGCTTGTAGATTTACTCTGGCGAGCAGAAGCGAGAGCTGGCAAAATATTGTTAACAGCCGTTACGATGGCTACACTGATCGTCGCAATTGGGTTCGCTCAGGTAGGCTCATCCGAACAAACGGACCCTTTAGTTCCTTGGATTGCCATCTTGTCAGCGACGCTCCTGTTAAAGTGGCTTCATACCATATTCCGGGAAACGGACGGAAAATGACGCAATTCCTCTGCTTGGGGGGACCCGGATACCGTCTAAGGTTATTAGGGGCCGGACCGCTTTTTCGGGATGCGCTGTCTTACGTTGAGCAGACCTACATATTCATCTAGCATCGCGATACGCCCTGCCTGCCGACACACGGTGCCGGCGATGGGGGTCAGCAAGGTTTTCAGCGCCGTTGACCCTTGAAACGCTAAACGCTCCGGTCCGTTAAGGCCGCGCTTCTCTCTGCCCGTCGCCTCGAAACAATGTTGAGCGCTTCGACCGCAGCAGAAAATGCCATCGCGGCGTAAATGTAGCCTTGTCAGCGATTGAGGCCGGGTTAGGAGTATCAGTTCTGCCGATCAGCACGACGGGGGCACATGCCGTTCGCACCAGCCCCATCTTCGCTGCAGAAGCACCACTAGTACTGTCTGTCTATGCGTGGGAAGCTGGAGGAGCGACGGGCGAACTGGTTGCCGCGATGACCGATGTCATATCCGAGCGAGACTGTTGAAAAACGCGTGCTTGCGACGGCGATGGAGGCGTGATTCACTCTTGGCAGACGGCAAGGGATCACGGACATGATGGGACGGCAGGTGGCACAGGGCGCGCTGTTCTACGGCTTCCGGCTTGATGAGCATGTGCCGGTTGACCACCTGCTCCGACGCATCGACGGCGTGTTGGACTTCGGCTTCGTGCGCGAGGCACTGGCGTCGAGCTACAGCGCGAGTGGGCGACCCTCGATCGACCCGGAGCTGATGCTCAGGATGCTGCTGGTTGGCTATCTGTTCGGCATCCGCTCGGAACGGCGTTTGTGCGAGGAGGTGCACCTCAACCTCGCCTATCGTTGGTTCTGCCGGCTTGATCTGGCCGACCGGGTGCCCGACCACTCCACCTTCTCCAAGAACCGGCACGGCCGCTTCCGCACCTGCGACCTGCATCGCCTGCTGTTCGAGCAGGTGGTCGCACGATGCGCCGTGGCCGGGCTAGTGGCGGGGCGCGACGTGGCGGTGGACGGCAGCACGATCATGGCCGACGCCAGCCGCGAGAAGAAGCTGAAGGGGGCCGACGCCGCAGACGAGCTTCGTGGCAGGGAAAGCATATCGCGACCCGTCGCCGAATACCTGGCGGCGCTCGATGCCGCGTTGCCGCCGGGCCCCGACGAACCGGCGCCCGTCGATCCGACCAGCATATCGCCGACCGACCCGCAGGCGGCGCTCACCTGCAAGCACGGACCGGCGCGATACGCATACGCCATCAACCCCCTGCTTGACCTCGACACCGACTGCATCCTCGACGTGGAGGCCACGCCCGCCCGCTTCGCAGCCGAGGTGGCGGCGACCCGGACGCTGGTGTCACGCGCCGGCATCAGGCTGGGCATCGAACCCGCCAGTCTCTCGGCCGACAAGGCGTATGGTAGCGGTCCGCTGCTCCGCTGGCTGATCGACCGGAACATCACGCCATACATCCCGGTCATCGACCGGACCCGCCAGCGGGACGCCTTCTTCACCCGGGATGCCTTCCGCTACGACCGGGAAGCGGATGCCTACCGCTGTCCGGCGGACAAGCTGCTCGGCTATTGCGGCACCAACCGGACCAAGCAGGTGCGCGTCTACCGAAGCCGGCCGGCCGATTGCGCCGCCTGCGAGCTGAAGCCGCAATGCACCATCGGTCCGAAGCGGGGTGTCACCCGGCTCGTCAGCGAGGAAGCCCGCGATACCGTGCGCGCCCTTGCCGGCACCAAGGCCTATGTGCACGCACGGCGTCGAAGACAGCGGATCGAGCGCGTGTTCGGCCATCTGAAACGCAACCTGGGGCTACGAACGCTCAAGCTGCGGGGCCTGTCAGGAGCCGCCGAGGAGTTCACCATGGCTGCCGCGGCATACAACCTTCAGTTGCTCGCCCGGCAGGCCGCGGCGGCCTGATACGCGGCGTATCCCCGGTGGCCGGCGTCACCAGCCATCCGCCACGCCGATTTCGCGCAAGCCTTTTTCAACGGTCTCGAGCGCTAACGAGAGCTAAGCCTCAAGCCAGGCATGCTCTCAAAAACCGAGCGTATATCTGGGTCCGTTCTATGTACCGACCCCTTTATTGCAGTTCCAGGCGATCATCATTGCGAGCCGCTACATCTATCGATCCGTTCAGAAGCCGTTAACCATTCCAGTCGGTCCAGGTTCCCGTATTCGTTAGCGGTTGAGGTTGAAGGGCATAAAGATTGACCATGGCCTTAGATCGACGACAGATGCTGCAACTCGGGACCCTGATTGCCGGTGGATGGGCCGTCAGCTCAGTCCTGAAACGAACTGCACCGATCGGCCGGGATGTCGCTAATCCCGAGGCACTGGCGGCTATCTTCGACGACCGAAGATCTCCTGCGAGTGGCCCGCCTACAGCGTCGCTCCGTTTGGCGGCCTTTACCGACTATCGATGCCCTGCGTGCAGGCGTGCATTCCCGGCCATGGAGGAAGCGATCCTGAGCGACGGAGATGTCCGCGTCATCTACAAGGACTGGCCAATTTTCGGACCGCCCTCGGAGCGCGCTGCGCAAGTTGCGCTCGCAAGTGCCGAGCAGGGTATTTACCCGGCGGTTCACAAGCAGCTCATGATCGACAGCAGAACCATCAGCGACAGCGTTTTGCAAGATATCGTCGAAAAAGCAGGCGGTAATTGGAAGCGTATGAGTGCTTACCTAGTATCACACGACCAGCAGATCATGGCGCAGCTGCGTGCCAATGGGGCGCAGGCTCTCACCCTCGGGCTGGCGGGGACACCGGGCTACCTTGCCGGATCGGTGCTGGTAGTGGGCGCTATCGACAAAGCTGATTTCCTTAGGCTGTTCGCGCGCGCACGCAGTTCGAGGAAATGATATTGGACTGCACACCTACCGATCTGGTTTTTGTTAAATTGCCATGCTCATTATGTCTTTGTACGCTGAGAGAACCTTATTGCGCACTTGCAGCGTCGCCTCAAACCCGATTGAAGCCGCTTGCCGGGCAAGCATAACCTTTGCGATATCGGTGGTTTCGCCCCGTTCATAGGCGACCGTCAACGCCCCGGCCTTTGCACCTGTTTCGTTTACTTTTAGCACCTGTTCTACAATTGTCGATGCGAAGCTGCTATTCGCTCCAGTAGCCGAGCCAACTGAGCCAGGGCCTTCAACTTTTTGCAGCACTTGGCTCATGGCCGCATCAAACGTAGGCCTTGCAATCCCGCCAGCGCTTGCCGGCGACGCCGCACTGCTGTTGACGACATTTCGGAGGGCGGAATTCCGGTCGAGAACCGCACTTCGCAAGGCCATGACATCACTGACCGAAATATTGCTCACAACAATCTCCCAAGCGAAACGGTAGCTGGGAAGCGTTACGAGATGGTTAAAAAACCTTAGGACAGATTGCCGATGTTTTAAGGGGACCGGCGCAGCCGCGTTGCTCGGGGCGAAGAGGCTTGCCGGTCTGCTCGTGTGCGCCTCTGGAACGTGCACCGCCGAAGAACCCTGAGGGGTAAGCTTCGCCGTCGCGTAAAATAAGATGCGGCCTGTCATGTTCAGACAACCTTGGGGTCGGCCCGCGGTTGGGGATCACGAGATGGCCTGTGTTGCAACGCATCGCGCCGAACGAACGGCGGAAGAGCGATCACGGTCCTTTCATATCCTCAACGTTCTACGCGGTCTCGCCGCTATGAGCGTCATCACCTTGCATTATCCGCAAGCCTTTGCGCCTTTCGTAGCGAGCGGAGCATACCTTGCCGTTGACCTGTTTTTTGTCATGAGCGGCTTCGTGCTCGCCCGCGCTTACGATGTAAGGCTTCAAGACGGAATGGGTGGCAGAGCGTTCATCGTCACTCGGCTGATACGCCTTTACCCATTCTATATCCTGGCCCTGGCGCTGGGCACCGTTGAATTAGCATACTATTATCGAAACGATCATCTCGCAGCAGAGATAATACTGTCCAGCGTCTTCAACTTCGTGATGTTGCCATCGCCGCCTGTGGGCATCCCCTACCAACCGCTGTTTCCTGCCAACTTCGTAGCTTGGACTCTTTCATTCGAGCTGTTCGCGAACGCTGCTTACGGCTTTGGTTTTGGGGTTCTAACTCACAAACGACTGGGAGTGATCGTTGGTATATCGGGTTTGATGCTTTTGGCATTGGCGCTCGTTCGCGGCAATCTCAATGGAGGAGCATATTGGCCTGATGCTCATCTTGCCGCAATCAGGGTCACCTTTTCATTCTTTGTCGGAGTTTTGATTCATCGCGCGCGGGAGACAGGAAAACTAGCACCGCTATTTTCCGTGAAATTACCCCAAATCATCATCATCGCAATCACGGTCGGTGCCCTTGGTTCACCCATATCACCTGTTTTGCGGGGGTTATTCGATGCGGCCTGCGTGCTGCTCGTCTTTCCACTGATTGTAGCCGCTTCGATTGGACGCAACCCTGTACCAAGCCGAGGAATGTGCGCTTTCCTCGGGGAAATTTCTTATCCCATCTATGTCTTGCAAATCCCCGTCTTCACGATTGGGGTAATGGGCCTGCCCAAACTTCTACCAGGTCTGCCGCAATTACCCGCTCCCTGGTCCGGGATTCTCCTGCTGGCTGCACTCTGCACCGCGTCCTGGTTCATGGCCACGCGCATCGATATCCCGCTGAGGCGCCGGTTGAACGCTGCGGTACTGCGGCATCTCCAACCTGGGTAGAGGCTTAACCCCACTATTCATGAGGCCACCGCTCTGGGTTCGTCCGAGCATGATTTGTCGGTCGCCGGGTGATCAGGGCAAGCGCCTCCGGCGGCGTTTTTTCACCGCGTCAGGATCAATGGGCTTTTCGAGGTTGAAGGACGAGGGCTTGGGCTTTCGGCGGCACTGCCGGGCTAGTTATGTGGGTGCCGGCCGGAGGCCGGTGGCAATGGCTCTGAACAGGCTGGCATCGGGGCAGGCTGACGCGAAGGCGACGCGGATGCGCGTAGCGGTTTCGATGACGCGGGCGGCGACCTTGAGCAATCGCAGGCGCAGCGTTGCGAACTCGGCAACGGCGAGCGGGGCAGCCTTCGGGATTTCCTGCTGGATGCGCCACACGAGCCAGTAGGCGGCGGTGTGCAGGATGATGCGCATCTGGTTGGCGTTGGCAGATCGGCACGAGGTACGATCGCTGGCGAGCTGGGTCTTGTGGCGCTTGATCAGGTTCTCGGCGTTGCCGCGAGCGCAGTAGAGGGTGTCGTAGATTTGCTCAGCCGAGCCTTCGGCCAGCGAGGTGACGACATAGCGGATATCCATGCCCAGCGTGCTGGCCTCGATCCGGGCGACGACGCGGCGCTGGCACTTCCAGCTCTTCGCGCCGTAGCGGGTCTCGGCATAGTTGCGCAGGACCGGGTATTGGCGCTGAGCCCGCTTAACCGCGCAGGCATCAGCGGCAGCGACGATTTCGGGATCAGCACGCAGCGCGGCGTTGGTTGGCAGGCCGAACACGTAATCGACGCCGGCCGGCTCGCAAAAGGCCATGACCTCGGGTCGGCCATAGTGCCCGTCGCCGCGGATGGTGATGTGCGTTTCGGGCCAGTGCCGGCGCAGATGGCGCACCAGGCGCCGGATGTGGCCGGCAGCTTCGGCGCCCGACGGTGTCTTGCCGGTGCGCAGTAGCATCGCCACCGGTCGGCCGGTGGCAGTGTCGTAGACATGGATCGGCAGGAAGCAGCGCTCGCCATGATGCCCGTTCCAGAAGGAGAGCTGCTGATAGCCATGAACAACATCACAGGTGTCATCGATATCCAGCGTCACCGCCGCCGGCGCGGCAGGGTAACTGGCGCAGTAGATGTCGATCATCGCGGACATCATCCTGGCCAACTCGCGTGTGGTCGGCGCATTTTCCCACC
>NZ_JBIQEU010000036.1:0-11787 GCF_045369765.1 Sphingomonas olei | reverse complement strand
TGGATCAACTCCTAGACGTGGCTCAACGACCACATCATCGCACAGCTACGCTGGTGCAGGGGCCGTCCAACCCATCACGTCAAGTCTATTGCAGGTTTGACGATCAGCTCGGCTCTTGTCGATTCAGCTGTTCAAGTGAAGAATGCGGCAGAGAGCGTCAGGGGAACGTTTTGAGGCGGTAGCTGCCGGCGCTACCTGCCTTGGCTTGCTTCCACCTTGACGGTGCATCGAACCGTCTCGCGTTCCCGATCCGCGCGTTTCCGGCACGCCTCGAGCGTCTCGCGATTGGCGGCAACGATCCGATCCCCCGCCGCGATGTTGGCGAAAGCGTCAGGTCCGGCGGTCCGCATCATGCGCTGCCCGCCTTCCCACATCGGCATGGCGAGCGTACGCGCCGCCATCTTCTCCGGCCATTGCCAACTCGCCGGCACGGCGCGCGCAACGATGCCGGCGAACACCGCCCAAAGCACCATGCCGAGCACGGCCCCGCCGATCGCGGTCCACATTAGCCAGCGGTTCTGCTCATCGCCCCGCCGCGCTGACGCGACCACGCCCTGAAGCACGCGGGTTGCGTCCTTCAGCTCGGCCGCTGCGGTCGCGATCGTCCGCCGATCCTCGGCACGGGCATCGCCGCCCGCCGCCACGATCCGGTCAACGACATGGCGCGGGCTCGCTCCATCCCTGGCCGCCGCCACCAGCGCGTCGGCGCGCTGCAAGGTGACGTCGATCTTCTGCACCATGCCCGCCAGCGTCTCGCTGTAATCGGGCTGCTCGGGGAGTTCGGCACGCTCGACCGCCATGCGCTCAACGGCGCGGCGCAGCAGCGCCAGCTCGCCCTCCACCCGCGCAAAGGCTTCCTGCGCTGTCTCGGGTTCGTGCTCGTCGTCGCTCAATCCTGCGTCCTTTCATATCCGAAAGCACGAATGCCTACCGGCTCAATCCCCGATCGCGTTCGCGGTATGGCTCCAGCGATTTGGCCAGCGCGTCACCGACCGTGCGGTCCTTCTCCAGTTTCAGCGCCAGCTCGGGCGCACGCCGACGCAACGCGGATTCCAGCTGCGGATCGCGCCCAATCGCCCCGGCGACCTTCGCCATGTTGCCGCGCAGCCGCTCCGCGCCGGCACGATCGCCCGACCGCTCCAGGGCGGCACGATCGCGCTGCATCGCCTTCCAGGCGTCCACGAACCTTCCGGCACGCGCTTCCGGGTCGAGCCGCACGCGCTGCTCCTCGGCCATCGCGCGCACCGCCCCGCCGGTGTTGCCGCTGGCGGCCTGCTCGATCAGCTTCGGATCGCGCCGGAGCGCGGAAGCGAGGTCGCGCGCGGCATAGGGCCGGCCTGCGTCCAGCGCCTCGCCAGCCTTGCGCAACGCGCTCTCCTGATGGGGCAACACCGGCAGCCCCTTGGCGCGCATCTGGCCTATATCGGCCGTGGCGCGCGCAAAGCGTTCGATCGCCTTGCCCTGGTCGGGCTTGCCGGCAGTCGCTGCATCCCGTTCGGGCGCGGACGCCTTCTCCGGCGCCGGCCTGGGCCGGAACCCATCGAACACTCCCCTGGCCTTGTCGCGCACCTTCTCGACCACCTGGCGCGCGAGTTCCGGGAACCGGATCTCGCGCCGCTCGGCGAACGCGCGTGCCCGGTCCTGGTCAGACGGCGCGGCATAATCGCCGGCCATGTCCTTGGCGCGGTCACGCGACAGGACGCGGGCGAGCTTCGCCAAATCGGTGAAGTCGTCGCGCCCATAATGGAGCTGCACGCCCTCGCGGTGCCGGGACAAGGCGACATAGGCACCATGCCGGTCCATCCCCGGCGTCGCCAGCACATGCGCCCGATCGACGGTCACGCCCTGCGATTTATGGATGGTCGCGGCATAGCCGTGATCTACATGGGCATAATCCTTGAGGTCGAAGCCGACGCGCTCGCCGCCGTCGAGCCGCACCGCCATGCGGCCCTCGCTGACCTGCTCCAGCGTGCCCAGCGTGCCGTTCTTCACCCCCAGCGAACGCTCGTTGCGCAGGAACATGATCCGGTCGCCGGATGCGAAGTCGCGCCGACCCCGCTCGACGGTAACGCCAACGTCCTGGCCCAGCTCGCCGCTCGCGCGCATCCGCCCGCGCGCTTCCTCGTTAAGCGCACGCACCTCGGCATTGGTGTGGGTGAGAATGATGCGGGTCTTGTCCGGCTCGGCCTGGCGCTGGCGATCCCAACCATCGACCAGCTCACCCCGCGCCACCTCGCGCGTGTCGGCTGCCTGCACCATGCCCCGGCTCACATAGGCGTGCAGTGCCTCGCCAGTGCGGCCGGTAGCCAGTGCCCTGGTCGCGTCCTTCTGCCAGTCCTCGCGCTGCCGGCGAACCTCCGTGATCTCGGCCGCGCCATGGGCTTCCGCGATCGACCGGAACGCAGCACCTGCTTCGATCGCCTGCAATTGCTCTGGGTCGCCCACCAGCACCACCTTCGCGCCGGCGTCGCGGGCATGGGACAGCACCCGCTCCATCTGGTGGGTGCCGATCATGCCCGCCTCGTCCACCACCAGCACGTCGTTACGGGAAAGCTGGTCGCGCCCCTGCGCCCAGGCATGTTCAAGGCTGGCGATGGTACGGGACTGGATGCCCGATCCACCCTCCAGATTCTCGGCCGCGATGCCCGACAGGGCCGCCCCGCGCACCTGGTAGCCTGCCTGCTCCCACGCCTCGCGCGCAACACCCAGCATCGTCGATTTACCCGTGCCGGCATAGCCGATCACCACGGACAGCCCCTCCGGCTTGGTGATGTGCGCCAGCGCGGCACTTTGCTCGCCGCTGAGCGTTAAACCCTCTGTCCCGGCAGGACTCCCTCGCTTACGCATTACTGCCGGGACACCATGCCCCCGGAGCATTGCCAGCTCGTCTCCCGCCCGCTCAAGCCGCGCCTCGGTGGCGATCATGTCGCGGGAGGTGAAGCGCTCCTGGTCGCGTCCATCCTTGCCCAGCGCCACCAACTCGGGGCTGGCCCGCACCGCCACCATCACCCGGTCGAACTGCTCCTTGCCCTCCGAATGGCGGTGGACGAACATCGCCAGATCACGGGTGGTGAAGGTCGATTGCTGCCGCGTGATCCCGTTAAGCGCGATGCGCGGGTCGGCCGCGATCTTCTCGCCATTCTCCCGCGCAATCCGCCGGTGATCGTCGGCGCGCTCGGCATCCTCGCCGCGGTCGAGGCGGCGCATTCCCGCCGGCCCGATCTTGTGCTGCGGCTCCAGCTCGATGCCCTGGTCGGCATAGGAGCGATGATCGATCCGCCCCTCCAGCCCCAGCTCGGCCATGCGCTCATTCACATGAGCCGCCCACGCCTCCCGCCAGCCCTTCAGATGCTCATTGCTGTTCCAGTCGCGGTTCTTCTTGCCGAACCCCTCCGGTCCCACCTCGCGCATCGACAGCATGACATGCGCGTGCGGCTTGGGACTGCCGTCCTTTGCATGGTCCCAATGCACGTTGAGGTCGGCGACCATCCTGCGCCGGACGAACTCCTTTTCCACGAAATCGCGCGCGAGGCTCACCCCCTGCTTCTCGTTCATCTCGCGCGGGATCGAGAACTCCACCTCTCGCGCCAATTGCGCGTCCTTGCGCTTCTCGCCTGCCTCCACCTCGTTCCATAGCGTCGTGCGATCCGACAGACGCTCCGGCGCGCCCTGCGGCAACAGCACCTCGGAGTGGATGACGCCGGCCTTGTTGGAGAAGTCGTGATTGCGCCCAAGCCGCTCGTCGTGAAGCTCGGATGCGGAGCGATACGCAGCGGACGCAACAGCGCTGGAGCCGTTTGCCCGGCTGATGACCTTGGCGCTGAAATGGTAGATCGCCATTGCGTTCTGCAATCTGCCTTACTTAGCACACGTGGGCAACGACGTATAAGCGCGCACTCAAAAATTCGCTTCGCTCCTCCTGATTGACCTAGTGGTGCCTACTGATGTGGCTTGCCCTCCCCTATCGCTTTGCTAGGCTGCGGCGGTACTGACGCGGAGAATGGAGGCACCATGCGCAAGGTGCGAGACTATGACGCGGAGCTGAAGGCGCTGGAGAGCAAGGCGCGTGCCTTGAAGGCGCGCCGTGTTGAACAGCTCGGCCAGCTTGTTACTTCCACAGGCGCGGATGCGCTCGACATGGAAACGCTCGCCGGCGCGCTGCTCGACGCCGTTGCCTCGCAGAAAGCGGAAGCGAAGGAGGCGTGGCGTGCGAAGGGCGCCGCCTTCTTTCAGCGGCGCGGGCGCAAAGGTAGGCGGACTGCTGACGGCAACGGCGACAGCACAGGAGCGCAACCGAGCGCTGATCCGGCGTCTGGAAGCGGCGCGGCGTCGGACTGATACGCGGAGCTGGGTCGTGCAACGGCGCGAACGCACCCGCCATCTGATCGAACTGGGCGGCCTAGTCCAAAAGGCCGGCCTGGTCGATCTCACCGACGACGATCGCGCCACCATTTACGGCGCGCTGCTGGAGCTGGTTGGCCGTGTTCGCGGCGACGATGGTGGCGACATGCTCGCGCTGTGGAAACGGCGCGGCAAGCGTGCCTTCGACGCGGAAGCAGAAGGCAGGGAGACGGTGGCATGACGACGCTCGACCTTGACGCGCTCCGGACGGAAGTGCGCGCGCTCGACTATGTACGCGGCACGCCTGCGGAAGCCGCGATGTGGCGCGAGGATGACGCGGAATCTCGCGCCAATCTCGCTATCGAGGGCATGGCGATGGAGCCGGACGATAACGCGTTGTTTGACATGCTCCGCGACGAGGCTGTACCTCCTCTCCTCGCCACGCAAATCATCCTGAGGCTTTACGATCATCCGGACGCCGATCCGGGGCTGGCGATCACACCGCTGGAGCGGGCCGGCTGATGCCCGGCGGCGGATCAGCCCGCTGTTCGCAAGGTTCGTCGCCCCGGTCGTGCTGTTCGCCAACCATAACTGGCTTAAGGGCATCTTCGGCTATGGCGAGATTGCCACCGACATTCCGTTCCTGCTTGCCAGCGTGATTCTGTTCCTGGCTTGGCGCTTCAATCGCCGCGCCGCGAACCGGCGCAGCTCGCTGTTCGGCTCGGCCCGCTTCGGCGATCGGGCGGACGTGCGCCGGCTTCGGGAAAACGAAGCCTCTTGATCGACCGCCCCATCGGATCCGGCAAGCTGCTGCACTACGACGGCCCCGCCCATCTGCTGACGATGGCCTCCACTCCGGTCGGGTAAGGGCCTCGGCACGATCATCCCCAACCTGCTGACGCTCGACCAGGGCGCTGATCGCCGGCGTGATCCTGCACACCGTCGTCCACGAGCCCCCTACCCGCGTCACGCTGGCGACCGCGCACGACAAGCTCACCCGCGATCCCGCCGATCTCGCCGCACTGCTCGCCGACATGCAGGCCAGCACCGGCGTCAGCGGTCTGATCGCGCGCGCCGCCAACCGCCAGGTCGACAAGTCAAACGGGAGGCCGCGGGCGTGCTCTCCTCGGCGCAGCGCCACACCCACTTCATGGACAGCCCCCGCCTGGTGGACAGCACCTCGGCGTCTGACTTCCGGTTCGCAGACCTGAAGGAGCGGCCACGCACGGTGTTCCTGTGCCTGCCGCCCGATCGGCTCGATTACCTATGCGCGCTGGCTGCGGCTGCTGGTCGGGCAGGCCGTCACCGACATGGCGCGGTCCCCTGCCCGCCCAGCAAGCCCCGTGCTGTTCCCTGCTCGATGAGTTTGCCGCCCTCGGCCGACTGAAGCCGGCGGAACGCGCGACAGGCCTGATGGCGGCTACGGCCTCCAGCTCTGGCCGATCCTCCAGGACATGCACCAGCTCCGCGCGCTCTACGGCGAGCGCGCCGGCACCTTCCTGTCCAATGCCGTCGGGGTCGAGGCGTTCGGGGTCAACGATCATGCGACCGTCGACATGCTCTCGCGTACGATCGGCGACACCACCATCAAGGATGAGACCGTCAGCACGCCCCATAAAACGAGCTGGTTCGACAGCCCGGATCACTCGGCCAGCGTCAGCGGTCACGTCGCCGCGCGCAGGCTGGTGACGCCCGACGAAATCATGCGGATGCCGGCGGACACTCTCCTGCTGCTACGCCAGGGCGAACGCCCGCTTTGGGCGCAGAAAATCCGCTATTATGATCAGCGCGAGTTCGCCCGCCTGTTCGATCCGGCGTAATCGTACACACCGGCCAAGGGATCGACGGTGAGCATTAGGGTATCGCCTCACCTGCCCCGTTCGCTTGCCCTGACGCCGACAGGCACACCGCGGTATCCTTCCCCTGCCGAGCTCTCACTGCCGCTCCATGCTGGCGATGGTGCGTGACGCAATGCCCGAACCACCTCTGAGCTTTTCGGCTGAAATACCTGCTAGTGCAGCGGCGCGGACTTGATACCCGGCCCTCTCCCATGCACCGCGCGCAATACCAAACACCGCTGACCGGTGCGATGACCACGATAGAAGTCGCACAGCTTCTAAACATCATTGAAATGTACGTTTAAACGACGTACATCGCGTGAAAGTTTAATGAGGTGTGCCATGCTCGGCTTCCAGGACCAGATCGGCGTCGTTGAAGAGCGCAGCAGCGAGCGGATGAACTTCCGCATCAAGCCGCGTATCAAGCACGCCATCCAGCATGCTGCCGCGCTTTCCGGTGTGGACGATTCCGTCTTCACCATGAACGCCGCTTATCGGTCGGCGTTGGAGACGATCGCAGCGCATGAGCGCACCAGCTTGCAGCAGGTCGATCATCAGGCGTTCTTCGCCGCGCTCGATACGCCCCCCGCACCCACCGATCGGCTGCGAGCAGCCTTTGCGCGCTACCGTGAGACGATCATCAGCAAGTGACGGCGCTCCAAGGATCAAAGTCCTTCATCATAGAGCCGCTCGATCCGACCAAGCACGATCGAACGGCCTTCTCCTGTGGCATCGACCAGGTCGACAACTTCTTCCGCCGGACCGCCAACAAGCTAACCAAGGCGGGCAACGCCCGCACGTTCGTGATGGTCGGGTCCGAAGGCGTGCTGATCGGCTTCTACGCCGTCAATGCTCATGCCATTGATTACACCGAGTTGCCCGAGCGATTTGCCCGCAACCGCCCCGCCCATGGCAGTATCCCGGCCGCCTATATCTCGATGATCGGCGTCGATAGCCGTTATCAAGGACGGGGCTATGGTGGCGATCTGCTGATGGATTGCCTGATACGCTTAGCTGGCGCGGCCGAGGCGCTGGGCATAGCCGTTGTCATGCTCGACGTGCTCGACTGCGGCGATCCCGATGCGGTGGCGAGGCGCCTAGCGCTTTATATCAGCTATGGCTTTGAGCCGCTGCCGTCCAAGCCTTTGAGGCTGTTCCTGTCCATGGCAACGATCCGAACGCTCGTTGAAAGCGGCTAAGCGGGGCTTTCCCGGCCTGACGCCTTGATCGAGACGCTCTTGCTGCCCTGCGCGATGCGCTGGGGCGGCGCGGAATGCTTGGTGCAGGCGACCACGTCGATCACCCGCGCGCCGGTTGATGAACACGTTAGACGATCCGGACGTGATCGGCCCGGCGAGCGCCGTCATCAGCCCGCCAAGGCCCCCTGCCGCAGCGCCCGCGCCCACACCTGCGACGATCCCCCCCAGCGCCGCTACCGCGGCGACCGACGCGCATAGCGACAGGCCGCCAGTGAACGGCGCCGCGACCACCCGCCAAGGATCGCCAGGCCCACACCAAGCCCCACCGCAGCCCCCACCGCGAATCCGAGCGTCGCATTGGAATGCTCGATCTCGTCCCCGATCCGTGCGGCGGCTAGTGCGGATTCCACCCCGCCCCTCCTACATCAGAACCAAGTGAAGTTGTTGAGGATGAGGGAGAATATCTAGTCCGTCGTGTCAAATTCAGCATCGGTGGCGGTGTTGACGACGGTGATGATGCGCCCATCCGGCAGCGCGAAATAGAACTGGCGCTGGCGCAGCAACCCGGCGCCGGCATCCCATTGGAACACCACCTCCTCTCCGCGCGCCCGGCCAGCGTGATCGCCCGCCGCCTCTTCAGCGCAAACCATTTGGCGCCGCGCATCAGCTCGCTCACCTGATTGTCGACGAATGCTTCCAGCGTGGTGTCAGCGGGGAGGCGATCATAGGTGGCCAGAACGTTCGGCACGACCTTCTGCCCGGGCTTGGGCTGGGATGACCAGCGATGACGCGGCGGTCTTTTCCAGTCATCGGGAACCTAGAAGGCGAATTCGCTGGTGCGGCTTTCGGGAATCGCAATCCTGACAATGGCAGCGCGACCGAGCTTACACCGCTGTTGTGACGGTTTAGGAGCAAGATTGCGGCAACACGACATGTCGACCGTACGGGCGGATCAGTCTCTTGTCTCTCAGATCAACCAGTCGAATGCTTTAGGTGTTTGATCCCAGGATTGATGGCGCAACATTTACAATCGACTGCCATCCGCGCCACGTCGCAGCCACCTGTCGGCTTAATACCCAGTCGCTATCACGTTCCGGCCTTAGCGATTTCGTCAAAGCGTCGTCGATCGCCCGATCTTCCCCGATTTTAGCTCCAACTCGGGCGCACGGTGACGTAGCGCGGATTCGAGCTGTGGATCACGGGCGAGCCCGCCTATGGCCTGCGCCATGCGTCCGCGCAGCTTCTCGGCGCCTGCGGTGTCGCCGGCGCGCTCCAGCTGAATGCGCTGGCGCTGCATCGCTTGTCAGCCTACGATGAACCGATCGGCACGCGCGTCCGGATCGAGCCAGACACGCTGCTCCTCAGCCATCGCCCGCGCCGCTCCTTTCGTGTCGCCACTCGCCGCCTGCTCGATCAGCTTCGGATCGCACTGCATCGCGGATGCGAGGTCGCGCGCCACGTCCAGATGATATCTGGTTTACCTTGGGCTATCGGTCTGGCTGATCACCCGGGCGGCGACGTCGTAACCAGAGCTGGAATCCATAACGGGAGCCTGATTGCGATCGACCCTGGTGCGCAGGCGTGCCTCGATGCGGTTTTGGAGGCGCGTGTTCACGCGCGCGAGCGGTGCAATGCCGGCTACCGCTTTCGCGCGACGCTGCCCGACCTCTCCCACCGACGAGCTGGTGACACGCCCGGCTGCCACTTCCTGTGCCACTACAGGCGCCGCGACCAGCGATGCCGCCAGCATGACAGCTTCAGCCTTTCGTCTCACGTCCGTCCTCCGCGCGGAAGCGGTTCCAGCGCCGCATGGTCGATGCGGCCCGACAGCCCCGCTATATTGTCGGATGGCCGGGCGACGAGCACCAGCGTCTGAACCGGACAGTCCTGCGGCACGCGCAGCATGCCCGCGTAGCGACCTCCCGACTGGCTGGACCGCGATACCGTCACACGACCCAATTCTCTTCCGTCCTGGCAGACCAGTGTCCAATAGGGGAGGGTTCCGTCCGGCTGATCGACATCGGTGCTATGCCCCCTCAAACGATAATCGCCCGGGGGCAGAAGCTGGACCTGCTGCAGCATAGGTCCACCGACACTGGCGGGTGCGGAAAAGTCAAAGCCGCCCTTTTCGATCGTGCCGACAATCCCACCGTCGCCCACCGTGACCCAGTCGAACGACGTCGGTACGTCGGGCTGCCTGGCAAAGCCTGGATCGCGCGCCCGATCGCGCGAGACGCCGGCGCGGATAGTGGCATAATAGGCCCATGCCCGATCGATTTGGCCACTGGAAAACAATGCATTCAGCAGCGCCGCCTTGGCGGTGTCGGGCGTTTTCACGCGGGCACGGTCGAGACGCTGGAGCAGCACGACCGTTGCCTGCGGGTTCGTACCCCGGGCGGCCACAAAATTGACAAAACCCTCGCTCCACGGTGGCTTGGCCGTAAGCGTGCGCACCAATTGTGCCTGAACGGGGGCTTCGACACTTGCCGCTGCCAGCACCGGAAATAAGACCTCGCTCATCTCGGGTTTAACACGCAACGCTATGTCGTAGTGGCGAACGGCGTCGCCAATATCATTGCGTGCCACTGCTTCCTCGATGGCCCACAATTGCGTCATAGGGTCCCGGCGTGACAATCGCTCCGCATAGGTGAAGGCGCGGCGGGCCGTAGCAACGTCGCCGCGTACCTGCGCGTTGAACCCCAGCGCCGCGGCCGCGGGAACATTCACCGGATCCTGCCGCAATGCCTTTCTTGCCAGATCATCGCCACGGCTACGATCGGATGCGGTCGCTTCAGGGCCGCTTAAAACGCCCGCCAAGCGCGCCGTCATGCGTCCATCGTAAGGCGCCAGCGCATGGGCACGTTCGGCATCCCGTCGCAGCGCCTCGGCCAGCGTAAAGCTGACATTGGCATAGCCCAGCGCTGCAACCAGCGCCGCTAATCCCGTGCGGACCGGCCATTCCTTTCGGAAGCGACGTGCAAGCCGGCCGCCGCTCCTGGATGGCCGGTCAGGCCTTTTCGTCACGCTCGCGACCATAGCCGTAACCATATTCATAACCATAGCCGTAGTGCGCCTTTCGCGCCTCGAACTTGGTTAGCACGCCGCCAAAGATGCGAGCATTGGCGCTAGCCAATCGGTTGAGCGCGGTCTTCACCAGGCTCGACCGGATGCCGTGCGATTCCACAGCATAGATCACGCCTTCGACACGGCTGGCGATCAGCGGCGCGTCGGCCAGACCCATCACCGGCGGCGAATCGATGATGACATGATCATATTGTTCCAGGAGCCGCTCCACCAGAACCGCCAGGCGATTGCCGGTGAGCAGTTCGGCCGCATTCGGCGGGATCGGCCCCGCCGACATGGCCATGAAGCCTAGATCCTGCATCGGGAACAGCATGGTGGCAATATCGTCGTCGCCGGCCAGGAAGTTGCTCAATCCGCGGTCATGATCGACGCCGCCCATCTGGTGGATCGATGGCGAGCGCATGTCGCCATCGACCAGCAGGATCTTGCGTTGGCCACGCGACAGCGTGGTCGCCAGCGCCAGCGCAGTGGTCGACTTGCCTTCGGCCGGGCGCGTGGACGTCACCGCAAACGTGCGCGGAATGCCGTTCTCGGTGGTGAAGGCCAGGCTCGTCTGAACTGCAAGGTATGCATCGAACAAGTCCGACTTGCGATCAAGCAGCGCCTCTTTGGGCGTCGAGCCGTCAACCTTCGGCACCGATCCCAGCAATGGCAATCCGAGCCGCCGCTCCACTTCGGCTGGATCGGCGATCGCCTCGTCGATCTGTTCAAGCGCAAAGGCCGCAACGGCACCAAGGCCAATGCCCACCAGCAGTGAGAGCAGAAGGTTCAGGAGCAGACGTGGGCTTGACGGCTTCTGCGGGCTGTTGGCGATGTCCACCACCGAGATGTTGTTGATCCCCACACCGCCAGCGACGCCGATCTCCTTGAAACGCTGCAGCAGGCCGTCATACAATGCGCGGTTGGTGTCCACCTCCTGCTGGTAGATATTGTACTGGATGCTTCGCCGCCGAAGATCGAGATAGCTCATCTTCAAAGCATCAACCTTGTTCTGCAGTCCGCGCTCGCGCTCGCGCGCCTCGCGGAAGTCGGCTTCGAGCGAACCGGACACGCGCCCCTCCTCGCGGGCGATGGAACGGTCGAGCTGGTCGATCTGCGATTGACCCGCCTTGGCGGCCGGGTAATCGGGCTGGAACTGCACCATCAGCCGCTGATAATCGGCAGCAAGCTCGGCGCGCCGCTGACGCAGATTGTTGATTGCGGTGTTGCGGAGCGCCTCGGTCGAGGCGCCTGCGGCACCGGCTTGGCGGGGTCGGTTCCGGCTGAGGGCGAAATGACACCCTAAGCGAAATGGCCGGGTTTGGCTGGAGAACGGACTGGTGGCT
>NZ_JBIQEU010000035.1:0-12263 GCF_045369765.1 Sphingomonas olei | reverse complement strand
CGCCCGCGCCCTCGTCAAAGACGATAAGCATCCCGGCTACGGCCAAACGGGCAAGGCGGCCCTCACGCCACGCTTACATCTGTTCCTCGTTGAACCCGGTCTCTTCACGTCCGGCTCGTCACAAGCGAGGACTCTAGCTCAGATTGACGGAGCTGCAGGGAGCACGCCACCCGGTACGACGCCAGCTGCAAAGCATGCAAGCTAACCTGCCTGCCTCACGTCAACCGGCTCCACCAGCCCTCAGGTGCAAACACCTAGTCGATCAGCACCGTACCCAGTACGGCTTGGCTATTGGCTTCAAGCTGCTCGGTCACGACCTGCAGGTCACGCGTACGAGACACATTGCGTCGAAGGAACAGAATTGAGGCGTCGAGACCAGTCGCAGCAGCCAGAGCGTTTGGGCCGCAACCCGCGTCGACAAGCAACAGGTCGAAGTCTTCGACAAAAAGCTCGATTGTCGTCGCTAGTCGTTGCCGGTCGAGTAACTCCGGTGCGTTCGGCACAGGAGGGCCGCTTGTAAGTAGTGAAAGACCCACAATAGCCGTTGATTGAACCAGGCCGCCTTGTCCGCCGTTTGATAGCAAAGTCGCTAACCCCGCTCGGTTGCCGGCCCGGAACAACGTATGCTGGTGCGGTTGATCGAGCTCGGCATCAACCAATAGCGTGGGGACACCGGTCTGGGCGCAGGCAACCGCGACATTGCCCGCAAGGACGGGCAGTTCGGCAGCTGCGTCGAGGCCAAGCAGGGCAACGGTTCGCACTGGTTTACCGTCTTGGCGCGTGGCTGCCGTGATGATCCCACGGAGGCTTCGCGCTGTCCGCGCGAGAACATCCTCCGGATCAAAGGCAGTAACGATCAAGGGATCAACCCGTTGGTCGTCTTGCCTGAGAATGGAGAAGCCCTGCTGCTGCTCGATGGCACGCTGGACCTGTTCGGTTGTGACGAAGCCCAGTTCCACCGTTGTTTCGCCAAATAGGTGACCTGTTTCTGCCTGACGCTGGACGACCCTCTCGCGCTGAACATCGTCCAGGCCCAGCAATTCTCCAAGTGGGCGGCGCTCACGCAGACTATCGGAAGATCGATCGGCGGCGATTGCATCTGATGCGCTCGAACGAATTCTCACTGCGCAGTTCCCCCGAGCAATGCGCCGGCGCGCGATTTTGAAAGGTTGACTGCCGCCAGCACAGGTACGCCAGCTATGCCCGCAGTACCTTGGGCAGTTCGCACGCGCGGACGCCACATCTCCATCGCCAGCGCGGCGCCAATCGCCAGGAGCACTCCCAAAAAGCTCCCCAGCAGAAGGCGCAGCGGGATGTTCGGCTTGGCAGGAAACAAGGGGACAGTAGCGGAGTCGAGCTGGCGAACGTTAGTCTCGGGCGCAACGCTCTGCAGGCGCATGGTTTCGAGGCGCGCCGTTACGGCGTCATATGCTGTACGAGCAGAATCTACATCACGCTGGAGCTCATCGAGCTCTGCACGATCGCCCGCTAAGCTCAACATTCGTCCGCGCTGGGCATTCAGTTTTTGGCGCAGCTCTGCTTCCTTACTGCTGGCAGCACCGCTGGCGATTTGAATGGATCGTGTGGTACTTCCGATCTCACCTGCGAGCCTAGAGCGCAGCGCCGCAAGTTCCGCTTCCGCTGCGGCCCGGTCGGGATGGTTGGGCCCCAGGGAGGTGCTGATCTGGCTGATCTGGGCTGACTTGGCGGCGATCTGCGCCCTAAGTCCCTGTACAACGCCTGATGTCTGCACGTCGGGCGATTGGGATGCGTTGCCGCCGCTGCGCGCGCGGAGGTCCGCGGCCGCGGCCTCGGCCGAGGTGAGCTGGCTCGATAGCTCCCCTAGGCGAGAAGCCTCGGCATCGGCAGCGCCGCTGTCAACAATACCCGTCCGCCGCTTGAAGGCCGTGAGCTTGGCTTGTGCCTTCTCCAGATTACCCCGAACTTCTCGCGTGCGGTCCTGAAACCAGCGTGAATAGGTACGGGCCGGGTCAGTGCGCATTTTGAGGCGCGTGTCGATGTATGAAGAGGCAAAACCGTTGGACATCAGGGCAGCGAACTGCGGGTCCGGCGAGGTGTAATGGATTGCGAGGACGCGTGAGCCTTTCTCAGGCGCGATGGTGACGTTGCCAAGAAGTTGATGACCGTACCACATGTTAACGTCGCCCGTAGCGTTAGTGGCAGCTTGCCAGCGCGCCAACACAGCCGGTGTCACAAGGTTAAGACTTCTTACGACTTCCCCGGCAACGGCATCACTTCGAATCACGTCCGCTTGTGTCGTCAGCAGTGCAACAAGATTATCCTGTCCAGTTTGTGTACCCTGAACCGGATCTACTGACGGCTCATCGAACAATATGGTAGAGGATGCCACATAGATACGAGGTGACACGGCGGTCCAAAGCAAGATCGCCCCAAGAACCAAAATGAATACCAGCAATTCTAGTCGCCAGCGCATGCGAAGTGCAGCGGCGAGATCGGCAAGTGGCAGCATCAATAGCCTTCCCGAGCGAACGGCTTCGCGGTACCGGAATCGGCACCTTCCATCAGAATAACATACGCGATGAGAAATTGCGGTGCGACGCTATCCTGGAACACAAGCGAGCTTGTATCACTCCCATCAGGCGCGAGCGCCCCAGCAAGAAGTTCGTGCGTAACATCGTTATCGGCGGGTAAGCGGTCCGCCAGCGCTGCCGCGCGCGCTACCCGTTCGAGTTCAGGCCGCAGTGCAGGATCTTCGACTAAAGTAACAAAGCGACGTGCGTCGTCAACGTTCATCGACGCCCATTGCCGTAAGGCTGACCGGAGCCCTGCGCGCGCGTCGATTTGTTCTACGCTTGTTGATCCGCGGGTCAAAGAACTGATCGCCGAGTGATGGCAGAACATCCGCACGTGAAAGGGAGACCCGCAAGACACTCTGGCTATGACGTGCCGCGCTCCAGCTTCGAAGGTCAGCCCAGTAGCGATTTCCCCCGCATCAATGAGAGCTTCCACACTCGTCGATTCGATTCGCCCGATCGCCACAACGTGCATGTGTCGCCGAAGTGAAGGATGACCACGGACGACATCCGCCACATCACGTGCAATACCAACCAGCATGAACAAGACCGATGATAATGAATCGGCCAGAAGCTTCATAGCGGCGGCGACCTCTGCCTTCACCGCCGGATCCGTTACCCTATCGAACTCGTCAAAAATGAAGAGCGTTGGCCTAGTAACGCGCTCCGAGACCAGTTCCACCATGTCTCGGGGACCAAATTCATTTGGAAGCGCATCTAGCTCGTGACGGAAACTCGAACGCTCGTTTAGCGCTATTGCTCCGGCGGGAAGTGCCTGCAAATAGGGTCGAACCAGATCAGCGAAAGACATCTGCGGCTCACAGGCGAGATAAATGACCACGGCTCCGCGTTGATCGGCATAGTCGCCGAATACGCGTACCAACGAGGTCTTTCCCGATCCGCGTGCACCATGCACGATGGCGTGCTGACCCAAATCGAGCGTCGCCGACAGCAATTCGTAGAGCTGTTCTTCGCGTCCGAATAATTCGTTACGTTTTCGCACCGGATGCGCCGAATCGAAAGTTCGGAGGATCTTGGCACGATCCAAAGTTGGCTCAGCCCGCTCAACAATGTCGATCCGGTCAGCTACCTGCGGTGCGGACGGCAGTGCTACAGTCGCGTCAAGAAGGAGCGGCGGAGCCGGGGCGAGCTTGCGCGGAGCCGGCGCTCCTTCAAGCCGCCGGCCAAGTCTGACCAACCATTCTCGAATACTAAATTTTGCCATGTGCCTCCGCCCCCAACCTCCTAGGGCATCGTCCCGCAGCGCACAACAGCCGCAGCCATCGGTCCAAAGACCCCCTTCAACGGGATAAGTAGGGCATCAGAACCTGCATTTGCGGCTTGGGACCACCCGCATCGGGCTGGATGCTGAGCGGATAATGGTTCCACCGGGCGCCCCCGGCCCAATAGGTCCAGCCGAGCCACACATCACGTCCGTCATCAAGTAGGCTCACCATGGTTTCGAGTGCAACGAGGCAATCGGAGGTTGGAGGCGCGCCGAATTCGCCTAAAAAGCCACGGGCGTGGTGCTCACGCAACCACTCCGTGGCAGATGCAAGGCGAGTTGCAACCTGCTCGGGCGAGATGCACGCGTCGCTAGTGCCCGTGGAATGCGCATCAAGATACTGATGCATCTCAAACGCCATGTTTCTCACAGGATCGCGCAGGCTGCTCATGCGGGCCGCATTGGAGCGCTCGCCACCTTTGGTCCAGCTATGCGCCCCCGTCCAATTGGAGCCGGGCACGAGCACTAAATTGCGGGCGCCAGTGATGCGAATTGCTGACAGTGTCTCCTGAGCGATATCGCGCCAGAGCGCGCCGTCAATGCCATTCGGCTCATTCATCAAGCCAAAGGCAATTCGGCTATCGTTGCGATAATGCTTCGCCAAGCGGGTCCAAAAATCGACCAGCAAGGCTCCTGGCGCATTGCCCGTGCCAAGTTTGACACCCTTGTAGTTGGCGTAATTATGTAGATCGAGGATCACGAGTTTGAAGCCGCGCAGCGCCTCGAGTGAAGCGTTCAGGTGAGCCAATTCGCCTGTATCCAACGGCGCCATCGGCGTCGGCTGAAGCCGCTCCCAACGAAACGGCAGTCGCACCGCGGTCATACCGGCGGCCAAGAAGGGCGAGGCTGCGGCTCCATCGGGATACGCATAATCGCGCCCGTGCACGGCAGGGAGCATTTCCGTTCGGAATTCACCGCCCGCCAAGTTAACTCCCATATACCGCTCGGGCAGCGCGGGACGGGAATGGGGGTGGGGCGAGTTCGGATTGAGGATGGATGTCTGCTGGATCAGCGCTGCCAATACCGCGGTCGCCACGCCCGCGAGCGGAAGCAGGAGGAGTAGCGCCTGCCAGCACCGCTGATTTGTGCGCATCACCTTCAAGCCCGCGAATGCTCGGACGCCAACACCCCGCCTTTGGTCCGCACGCAACCGATTAGCACCCACAGCAAAGCAGCTGTCTTGATCGACAAGATACTGGTTGCGCTGACAAGGAGCTGCCCAAGAAAGTAAAATGTCAGCCCCCAACCGAGCCGTCGTGAGGGTGCATCATCCATGCGTGGCATCAGATTCACGAACAGCCATAGGATGATCATGCCGAAGATCGTGGTGGTTCCGATCCAATAGGTATAACCTGCGTCGCGTTGGGCAAGGGAACGAAGCGCGTCACCGCCCAGATAGAAAGACAAGTCCGCTTCACGGAACTCGCGCCCGGCGAAGGCGATGCGCCCTTGCAGGTCGTCCCCAATTGCGTCAATATCTCGAATAATAAACACGAGCGCGCCCGCTACGATCGCCAGACTGCCCAATGGCAAGGTAATCCGAGGCAGTAGAGGAAAAATACCGTAGCCGATTAAAGTCAGAAGGACGAGCAGTGAGCCGAAGCGGGAGTTCGCTGTAACCAAGATCAGGACTACCGTCGCAATCTCGACAAAGAGGAGCCCGCGGGGCAGTTCACGCCCGCGCACCGCAAGGTACATGGCTGCGACACACGCAAAGTTGGCGTTAGAGACCTGCTCGAGAAAAATAGAGGAAGCGCGTGGTCCGTCGAAAAGGCCGAAACCAAACCGTCCCTCATAGCTTGTCGCCGTGTTGAACAACCCGGTGTTGTTGAACTCCGACGCCTCGATACCACGCGTAGCTGCGAAGAACTTCGCGGGTGAGAAGATCGTAACGTAAGCGTCTAACCAGAAGACCTCGAGCAGCAGAACGATCAAAACGAATATGGTAACGGTTGCAAACAAGCGATCTAGCACGGGATAGCTCATACGCTGACCAACCAGTACGAAGAGTCCGATGATCGCGCTCGCGCGCAGCGTCTCCACCATAGGCCGTCCGACGATCATAGATACGACCAAGGCACCTACCACGAAGCTGTAGACAAACAGGAGTGCGGGTACGTCTTCGCGGGAGAGGCCGCTCCGGAAGCATACGACTATGCACCCGCCTAATAGCAGCAGTTCTATCACTACGACCAAAGCAGTGGAGCCTGGAAAACCGCGGGCAATCAAAATTGCTAAGACTGTCGAATAGCAGGTTGCCGCAAGCGGCAGCAGGAATAAGGCGCGTTGGAGCTTCCCGCCCGAGAGGCTCAGCGCGGCGCGCGGTTTCGCTAATGGAGCGACTTGTCGCGGAGAGCGGGTAAGGTCGTCGACAGATGCCATGTTCTTCGTGCCGATCATCCGTCGACGCAATCCGTAGAATGGAGAGGCACTCCAGCTATCGCGGCGCGATATTCGTGGGCGAAGCGTGCAGCCACCCCTGCCCAGCCGAATGCGGCAGCAGCGGCAACGTTCCTGTCGATTTCCCCTGGCGTGTTGCGGTGCCACGCAGTTAATGCAGCGGCAGATGCCGCCGGCGCCTCATAGTCTAAAATCAAGCCGCACCCGGTCCGTTCGACCAAACGCCGGAACGGCGCGATTGGGCTCAGCAACGGAGCCAGTCCCGCCGACAGACCCTCGACAACGCTGAGTCCGAACCCCTCATACTGCGAAGCCGAGGCGACGTAACTTGCTTGTCCGATGAGTGCGCGAATGGCCGTATCGTCTGGGCTGACATGGACATCTACCCGGTCAGCGACACCTTGTTCCACTGCCGCGACACGCAGATCGTCTGCAGACAGATCTGATGGCTGGCCGGCCACGATCAGGCGCCATGGCGCGCCCAGAGCCGCAACCAACCGGATCAGTGCGGGAACATTCTTATTCACGGAGAACCGACCGATGAAGATCATCGTTGGCTGGGGCGTGAGCGAGGCTGATCCACGCCATTTTTCGATGTTGACGCCGTTCTCGATCGCCACCGTCCGGTTTGGCGCAATGCGACGGAACATGGCGGCGTCGCTCTCACTGGACCCAAATATGCGGCGATAGCCGGTGGCCGACGCGCGCGTCACACTCGAGAACCAGATACGCTTGGTTCGCGACGCGAAGCTGGTGTGAAAGAAGCCGCCATGTGTGGAGGCGACCAGTGGGCGGCGATGCAGTGGCCGAGTGGCAACAAGGAAATCGAAGAAGAAGTCGATCCCGTGCACGTGTACCAAGTCGGCACCATTAAGTTCGCGCAACACCGCGGGGGCCAACGGGTATCGTGTAGAGCCGCGAAATGGGATGCGACGAATGGGAATGCCGAGATGTTCACCCGTCGGCGGCAGACGGTGGGCGAGATTTCCGAATGCGCGATCCAGCGTGACCACGGAGCAGCGGACCCCCTCTCGCTCCTGAAGGTGCACGGCGAGTTGGGCGACGGCATCTTCCAACCCGCCGATCATGGGGGCGAACTGTCGAACGATGTGGCGGACGTGCATGGACGATTAAAGCGCGCGTACGTAATGCGTAAGCCCGCGGTTCGCCCGCCCACTTCGCCGGAGCAACGCGCCAAGAAACGTGTGCACGGATTGCCTGAGCACCACCACGGTCAATCCCGTTCGCCCATCTGCAATGGCAACCAAGACCGATGCCGGCAGCGCGGCGTTGCAAACATTCCGGACACCTGCATCAGACGCATGCGCTCCCCGCCACTGCCTGGACGCTTTGTTCGACAGTAGCCCACAGGTCAACAGCCCATTCGACTGTATCGACCTCTAGAGGCAAATCGCGCCAGATCGAACCACTTTTGTCACGCGGCTGCGCGCCACCCTTTGAATAAGGCGAAGCATCCAAAAAGACCGCACTGCGGTATCGCCGCGCAGCGACGAATTCGGTACCCAGAAGGCTAGCTCAAGCGAACTCCACCGCCGTCTTGCCGCGCAACGCCGAGGTGATGCGTCGTCGCAGGGCTGATAGCCCGCGAAGCCGTTGGTTCACGGCGCCGGTTTCAATATCACTGCCAAAACCTTCTACCGTAGCCGCGTCGGCGCTGAACTTGTCCTGCACCGCCAGCGCGGGCACCACCTGATACGTCACGAATGAGCGGGCGAGCGGTGAGGACATGGGGTTGAACAAGAAGTCGTCAACCGGTGATTGGCTCGCCGGGTCGGACGCGATCAGCCGCGCAGCGGCATGCTTGGACAAAAGGTAGGCGCCAGCGCCCCAGGCAGCTGACCGGATGCGTCGGACGGAGCGGCCCGCCGCCGACGCCACGGGCCGGCCGAGCGCGAGCCACTGTCCCGTGGCCTCCAGCCGGATCACGTCAGCGTCATCCGGCATCCATCCGATGCCACCGAGCAGCTCCGGCAACTTTTCTGACACGTGCAGATCATCCTCCAGCACCAGGCCAAACGGCGCGTCTCCTGTCGCGATCCGCTGCCAGACGTCGAAGTGGCTGAGAAAGCAGCCAATCTGCCCGTCGCGCCAGCCACGCTTACCGTCGCGCGGGCGCGCCGCAACGAAGGTGGCGCGATCCGTCGACACCAGCTTAGCACCATCAACAGCGGCGATCCGGACAAAGGGCAACCCGAGCGCATCAAGGCGGCGAGCCACGAAAGCGAGCCGGTTGGCTGCCCGATCAAGGTTGATAAGGAAGATAGGGATCATGTACTTCTCTGACCGCAATCGGGTGACTACGCACCCAGGATAGCATTTCGTGAGGTCACGCAGTAGATGGCAAGGCAAATATACTGATTCTTCGGCTCATGATAATCAGGCCCGCTTCAAGGCTCTTAGTTTGTTCGCCATGGCAACGGGTCGAATGTTGCGGCGTCCGGGCTTATGAGGATCGACCAATGACCTATGAGAACAGTGTGACGCTGGGCATCAGCCAGCTCGCAAGCCGACGGACAATGCTTTCGTGAAATGGTTCAACGTCAGCCTTCGCGGCGAGTGCCTGAGCGTGCGATGGTTCCTGCCGCTGTCGGACGCCAAGCCCAAGCCCAAGATCGAGGTCTAACAGGAGGGGACTACAGCGAGAGCCGCCCTCAGACATCGCTAGGCTGGCTGATGCCGGTCGAATACGCCCCCTTGCGACCTTCAGAGCGCCCGATTGAACACGGAGAGCCCACCCTCAGGCCGGATAAAAACCGGAGCACTCAAATATGCCGTGGAACAGCGCCTGTTCTGAGTTTCACTGTTCGATGATCCTGTATACAGGAGGCAAAATGCCTGAAGTCGCTGTCGTTATACCGGCCTACAATGCCGCACCCTTTTTGCGCGAGACGGTGGCTAGCGTGTTGGTATCCAATTTCGTTACAACCGAAATCGTGATTGTCGACGACGGTTCTAAAGATGACACGGTGGCGGTCGCGCATCAGCTAGCGCGTGAGTATCCTGGGAAAATTCAAGTTATAGAACAAAAGAATGCGGGCGTTTCTGTTGCTCGGAACACAGGGTTTGCGCACACTTCTGCGCCTTCCGTCTGTTTTCTCGACGCCGACGACCGCTTGCGGCCGGACGCACTCGCCGCGCTCAGGGTCTTTCTCCATCAGGATCCGGATTGCATCGCTGCCTATGGCGACGTCGCCTATATCGATCAGGATTCCAAATCTCTGCCTTCCCGCGCGAAGAAGTCGCCGAAGCCGAGCGGCAATCTTCTGGCATCCATCCTCCAAGGAAATCTTGTCGATACACCCGGCGCGGTGCTGTTTCGTTCAGCTGCGGTAAGACGCGCCCACGGGTTCAAAGCCGGCCTGCGCCGCAGCCAAGATTGGGAATTCTATGTCAGGATGGCGCAGCAGGGTACGATCGCCGCATGCGATCGGATCGTGATTGATTATAGGCTGCATTCCAAAAGCCTCAGTCATGAGAGTTCGACGGCAGATACATTCGAAGAGGCGCTATCGCTCGCCTTTTCCAGTGTTCGCAACGCGGGCGCGCTTCCGAAAGACTTATTGGATCGGCTTGAGGCACGACGTCGGGCAAGTACGTTGAGACTGATCGCCATACGCTCCCACTCCTTGTCCGCGACAACCCTAACCGCCATGCTTCGCCTGTGCCTTTCCTCCCGCCTCGACGTTCGCGTGCTACAAATGACGGTAAGAACCGTGATTTCAGCGATGAAAATGGGCTTGGTCGCCAAGATGCGCGCTTAAAGGTAGAGAACTTTGCGCAGCCCTTTACCGAGAAGTTCATAGCCGCCGATCGTCATGCGCATTCTAAGAAAATTACCTCTGCTAAGCAGCCGCAGCGCTGCTGGGGCAATATGGTCCCTGCTCGATGGGGTCGTGGCTCAGGCGTTGAGCCTGATCGTTTTTATTGCGAACACGCATTTTCTTCCACCGAGTGCATTTGGTGCTCTGGCGACCTCGATTGTTTTAATAGAGATGATCCGTCAGCTCGTGTTTCTACCGGTTGCCAGCTCAATAAACTCGCAGAAGAGTGTTCGAGATAGTGACTATACCGTCGCGTTCGCCACAAACATAGCTGCCTCGGTAGCTACCGGCTTAATATTAGTCGCCTTCTCTCGACATCTTGATTTAGTTTTCCCTGGCGCAGAGCTGTCGATACTTGTTCCGTTCATGGTAACATCGACCGTGATACTTGGCTTATCCACAGTATACGAAGCTATCTTGGTGCGGAAGCTCGAGTTTCGCAGCTTAGCGGTTCGGTCAATCATTTCGATTGCCATCGGTGGCGCTAGCGGCCTGTACCTGGCGATGAACGGCTACGGTATATGGAGCCTTGTATGGCAACAACTCTTGCAGCAAGGCCTTTCACTTGTAACAATTATGATTCTTGCAAATTGGCGTCCGAGTCTTGCGTTTGATCGCAAGGATTTTATACGTATTGTACGGTTTGCTGCTCATGTTAGCCTTAATAGTCTGATTGGATTCATCGGATACCAGGCCGACACAATGGCAGTTGCTTACTTCCTAGGACCGCGCAGCACTGGCCTGTTCAACTCAGCAAAGCGTATAGGTACGGCACTCAATCAGGTTGTACTCAAGCCCCTAGAACGGGTTGCCCTTCCTACTCTCGTTCAGTTCAGCGGTGATCCCGGTAAGTTGAGAAGCGCGTATCTACGCGCCCTACGGATCACAGCGCTTGGCACAGCACCAGTCTTCCTCGGCGTAGCCCTCATCTCCGATGACATCGTCGACTTACTACTTGGCACGGAGTGGGGCGGTGTCGCACCCGTTCTAAGCGCACTCGCAATCAGCTTCTTCGGCTCTACGGTTATGCAGTACAACTCAGCTGTCATTATGGTGTCGCGACAGCCAAAACTACAATCTATTGTTAATTTGGCATTTGTTTTCGTGAGCCTTGTATTAATTCTGGTTTCTGTTCGATATGGGATTATTGGGGTGGCATTCGCTGTCGTAATCAGATCATTCTTGATATTGCCGGTCCAGACGTTTTTAGTTAGCAGGATCATAAAGTGCTCGTTGCGAGATGTTCTTTTGGCTCTTGTACCAGCAGTCTCGGCGAGCACGGTAATGGGCGTAGGTATCTTTTTGTTGTCTTGGAAGGTCTCGTTCTCCAGCCTTATTATCGGAATGTCGGTGAAAATCGGCCTTGGCTTTGCTATTTATGCGGGGACGTTACTCTTAATATTCAGAGATGAGGTTTTTAGTCTGGCAAGTGGCGGTAGCAAGCTGCCTCTGCGTTAGGTGTTTGAGCGGTTTGATGGTGTGATCCTTTGAGTGGAACGGAAGGAAACGCCAGATTTGTTACGGGAGCGGCACGGCCGCGCACACCGTCCGAGCAGCAGTACAGTGATCGCAAGCTTCGCTCTCGCCGTTAAGTCGGCAGTTGGGGATCAACCTTAGAACGTTGTGGAAGTGGCGCAAGCGCACGACGATGGACGATCTGAAGACCGGCCCGAAGGGGCCTTCATTCAACAACGCTGACCAAGGCCGAGGAGGCGATGATTGTCGCGTTCCGGCACCGCACGCTGCTGCCGTTGGACAACTTCACACCCTGAGGCCATCGATCCCGCACCTGCCCCGCTCAGCGCTGCACCGCTATCTCCGACGGCGCAACATCTCCGTCTACCGGATGTGGGCGGGACGCCAGCTTCAAGCGCTGTCCCACTCGGCTTCTTCCACATGAATATCGCGAAGATGCAGACTGCCAAGGCAAGCTCTGCCTGTTCGTCGGAATCGCACCAGCAAGTTTGCCGTAACTAGCTGGTCGACAAGGCCCGACAGCCGATCGGCTGGCAATCGACGTGGATCAAGGCATCGAGGGTGAGCAGGTAGTCGAGGTGATGACGCGGATCTCATCTATCCGCGGCGCACCCAAGACCATCCGTGTGGACAACGTCCTATGTCGGGAAGCAGCGGCGGGTTTTGGCCAGCAGATATCCAAGCGCCGACAACCATCGGCGCGGC
>NZ_JBIQEU010000034.1:0-12429 GCF_045369765.1 Sphingomonas olei | reverse complement strand
TTCTTCGCTGGCATTCGTCGTCCCTTCCTCGATCCAGACTGTCATAGTCGATGGACCACTCAGAAGGGGGCAGCTCATGCTGCTCATATTCACCTCAGTGCGCCTTCAGCGCACCTACATGTCGCATTGAAACCGTTAGGTTACGGTTAACTGAACTTAGTACTGATTGCCTATTCGTGAAGCCATGCACCGACTCGCAATTAGGTCCGCGCAAGGCTGCTACGGTTAGGCTATGGTCGGATGGTATAATTATCAATTACTTAGCGGAATAGACACGCGGTTACTATGGGGCGATCCTAATCGTGCATCGTACCGCCTCGTCTGCTTTGCCTGCCGCTTTTCTGCATCGGTCGATCGTCTCGCGGTTGGCCGTCACGATCTTGTCGGCCCCGACGATCGCGCGGAACGCGGCCGGGCTGGCGCTCTGCATCATCCGCTGCCCCGCTTCCCAACGGGGAAGGTCGAGCGTCCGCGCCGCCATGCGCTCGGGCCATTGCCAGCTCGCCGGCGCGATCTCGCGCGCGACGAGGCCCGGCACGATCGCCCATGCAAGGATGCCGGCCACCGCCCCGCCCAGGGCAAACCATAGTTGCCGGTTCCTCTGGTCGGCGCGTGTCCATGCGGACCCGGCGATGGCGCGAAGCTCGGCCATGACGCGGGCCTTGTCCTCGCCCGCCTTGGCGAGCGCGGCCTGGTCCTCGCGCCGGGCGGCGTTGCCCGCCGCCGCGATCCGCTGCGCCATTTGCTCGGGCGTCATCGCCAGCGCCGGGGCGGCCTTCAGAAACTGGCCGATGCGCGCGATGTTCTCGCCCGCCGTGTCCACGCCCTGCTGCATCCGCCCCAGCGTCTCGGAATAATCGGGTATGTCTTGTCCGCCGCGCTCGGCCGCCAAGCCCTCCACGGCGCGGCGCAACAGCGCAAGCTCGCCGCGCATCGCCTCGAACGCCTCGGCTGCGTCGGCTCCTTGGCTATCGTCCTCGTCCGTCACCTGTCCCCCTTACCGGCTCATGCCACGATCGCGGTCGCGGCCTTGTCCGACCGACTGCGCGAGCTCCTGCCCGATCGACCGGCCCCGCTCCATGCGCAACGCCAGCTCGGACGCGCGGGCGCGCAACACGGATTCGAGCTGCGGATCGCGATGCAATCCGCCCGCCATGTTCTCCATGCGCTTGCCCAACTTATCAGCGCCCGCACGGTCGCCGGCACGCTCCATGCTGGCGCGCGCCTCCTTCATGCCCTGCCACTGCTCCACGAACCGGTCCGCGCGCTTCTCCGGGTCGATGCGGACCTGGCGCTCCGTCTCCATCGCCTTCACCGCGCCGCCCGTATTCCCCTCGGCCGCGTCGCGCGCGAGTCGGGGGTCGCGCTCGATCGCGCTGGCAAGGTCGCGGCTCCCAAGCGGTCGCACCTGGTCGAGCGCGTCGCCAGCCTTCGCCAGCGCCTGTTCCTGGTGCGCCAGCACCGGCAACCCCTTGTCCCGCATCCGGCCTATATCCGCTGCGGCGCGCCCATAGCGCTCGATCGCGCGGGCCTGCGAGGATGCCGGCGGCCGATCGGCCGCGACACGCTCCGGCGACGTCGCTTTCTCGGTCGCCGGCTTCGGCCGGAACCCCGCGAACATGCCCCGCGCCTTGTCGCGGACCTTCGCCACTATTTCACGCGCGAGTTCCGGGAACCGGATCTCGCGCCGATCGGCGAACGCGCGGGCCTGGTCCTGTTCCGGGCGCGCATAGTCGCCCGCCATGTCCTTGCCCCGATCACGCGACAGGGCGCGGACGAGCTGACGCTGATCGGCGAAGTCGTCGCGGCCATAATAAAGCTGCACGTCGTCGCGATGCCGCGACATGCCGACATAGGCGCTGTGGCGGTCCATGCCGGGGGTCGCGAGGACATGGGCGCGATCGACCGTCACGCCCTGTGCCTTGTGGAACGTCGCCGCATAGCCGTGATCGACCGCCGCATAGTCCTTGGTGTCGAACGCAACGCCGCGGCCGTCATCGAGGCGCACCGCCATCCCTTCGGGCGATACCCGCTCGATCGTGGCAAGCGTGCCGTTCTTGACCCCCATGCCGCGTTCGTTGCGAAGGAACATGATGCGGTCGCCGGCCGCGAACTGGCGCTCGCCACGCTCGACCTTCACCGTCACGTCGTCGCCAAGATCGCCGCTCGCCCGCAACCGGTTCCGCGCCTCGCCATTGAGGCTCTGCACCTCGGCGTTGGTGTGGGTTAGGATGATGCGGCTCTTGTCCGGCTCGGCCTGACGCGCTCGATCCCAACCATCGACCAGCTCGCCCCGTGCCTGCTCGCGGGTGTCGGCCGCGTGGACCATGCCGGCCTGGTCATAGGCATGGACCGCCTCGCCAGTGCGCCCGGTCGCGAGCTGACGGGTCGCGTCGCGCTGCCAGTCTTCGCGCTGCCGCCTGATCTCGGTGATCTCGGCCGCGCCGTGGCGCTCGGTGACGCTGCGGAACGCCGCGCCCGCCTCGATCGCCTGCAACTGCTCGGGGTCGCCCACCAGGACGACCTTCGCGCCCGCGTTGCGAGCCTGCGACAGCACTCGCTCCATCTGACGCGAGCCGATCATGCCGGCTTCGTCCACCACCAGCACGTCACGCGGGCCTAGCTGGTCGCGCCCCTGCCCCCATGCGTGCTCAAGGCTCGCGATCGTCCGCGACCTGATGCCCGACCCGCTCTCAAGGTTCTCGGCCGCGATGCCCGACAAGGCCGCGCCGCGAACATTGTAACCGGCGCGCTCCCATCCGTCGCGCGCCACCCCCAGCATGGCGGATTTGCCCGTCCCCGCGTAGCCGATCACGTTGGCGAGGCCGCTCGGCCCCGTTATATGCTCCAGTGCGGCTCGCTGCTCCTCCCCGAGCACGAGTCCTTCACTCCCGGCAGTGGCGACAGCCCCCCTGATTGCCGCTGCCGGGAGACCATGTTCCTCCCGCCTCGCCAGCTCGTCGCCGGCACGCTCAAGCCGGTTCTCCACCGCGATCATGTCGCGCGACGTGAACCGCTCCTGGTCGCGCCCGTCCTTCCCCAACGCGACCAGCTCGGGGCTGGCGCGCACCGCCCCCATTACCTGGTCGAACTGGTCCTTGCCGTCGCTGTGCCGGAACGCGAACACGGCCAGGTCGCGGGTGGTGAACGTCGCCTGGGTGCGCGTGATTGCGTCCAGCGCGATCGACGGGTTGGCGATGATCTTCTCGCCATTGTCGCGGGCGATGCGCGCGTGATCCTCGATCCGCTCGGCCTCCAGCCCCTGCGCCGGTCGCCGCGACGCCGCGGGGCCGATCTTGTGCTGCGGCTCCAGCTTGATGCCCTGCGCCTCGTAGCTACGATGGTCGATCCGGCCCTCAAGCCCCAACTCGGCCATGCGCTCGTTGACGTGCGCGCTCCACGCCTCGCGCCAGTCCTTCAGCAGCTCGGTCGAGTTCCAGTCGCGGTTCTTCTTCCCGAACCCCTCCGGCCCCACGTCGCGCATCGCCAGCATGACGTGCGCGTGCGGCTTGGGGCTGCCGTCCTTCGCCTTGTCCCAATGCACGTTCAGGTCCGCGACCATGCCGCGCTTCACGAACTGCTTCTCCACGAAGTCGCGCGCGAGCCGCACCCCCTCCTTCTCATTCATCTCGCGCGGGATCGAGAACTCCACCTCGCGTGCCAACTGCGCGTCCTTGCGCTTCTCCCCCGCCTCCACCTCGTTCCACAACACGGCGCGGTCAGACAAGCGCTCCGGCGCGCCTTCCGGCAACATCACCTCGGAGTGGATGACGCCCGCCTTGTTCGAGAAGTCGTGATCGCGCCCGAGCCGGTCGTCGTGCAGCTCGGACGCGGAACGATAGGCGGCGCTCGCAACAGCGCTCGATCCGTTCGCACGACTGATGACCTTGGCGGAGAAGTGGTAGATCGCCATCTCGCTCCGCATTCTGCACTTCTTAGCGCACGTCGGCAACGACGTATAAGCGCGCACTCACAATTTGCTACGCTCCTCGTGATTGACTTGGGGCTGATGTTTCTACCGTTCGCGCTTTACCCCGGCATGGGCGGCGCTAGAGTGTTCGGGCTGATGATCGCGGAAGGGTGAAGGCAATGCGGAAGGTGCGCGATTACGATGCCGAGCTGAAGGCGCTTGGCGACAAGGCGCGGGCGCTGAAGGCGAAGCGGGTTGAACAGCTCGGTCAGCTCGTCACCGCCACGGGTGCCGATGCGCTCGATGCCGAGACACTGGCGGGCGTGCTGCTGGATGCGGTCGAGGCGAAGGATGCGAGCGCGAAGGAGGCGTGGCGAGCGAAAGGCGCGGCCTTCTTTCAACGGCGCAAGCGCAAACCTGTCCCGAGCGAAGTCGAGGGGGGTGGCGGCGCTGCTGCAATCGACGGATCGGGCGCTTCGGCTGAACCGGGCGGCGACGCTGCGGGCGGAAGCGGCGGAACGGCGTAGCGATACGCGGGGCTGGGTCGTGCAACGCCGCGAACGCACGCGCCACCTGATCGAGCTGGGCGGGCTGGTCCAGAAGGCCGGCTTGGTCGAGTTGGCCGACGACGACCGCGCCACACTCTACGGCGCGCTGCTCGATCTCGCCGGACGCGCGCGCGGTGATGACGCCGGCGACGTGCTGGCGCTGTGGAAGCGGCGCGGCAAGCGGGCGTTCGACGCCGAAAGCGATGCCAAGGAGGCGCGCTGATGAGCGCCAGCGATTATCGTGTCGCGCAACGCCCTGAACCGAAATTGGACGGCGCTTGGGGTCTCTGGTCTGCGGTTGAGGCCCGCTGGCTTGATCTCCTCTTTGCTACCGAGCGCGATGCGGTGGATGCACTGAATTATCTGCTCTTGCAAAACGGTGAGGAGGGGTAGTGATGATCACGTTCGATATCGAGGCGATCCGCGCCGAAGTGCGCGCGATGGATTTTACGCGCGGCACGCCGGCGGAAGTCGCCATGTGGCGCGAGGACATGGCGGAGTCGCGCGCCAACCTCGTGATCGAGGACATGATCCCGACGCCGAACGAAGATGCGTTCTTCGACATGATGCTCGATGAAGGCGTGTCCCCTCCCCTCGTGTCGCAAATCCTCCTCCGGCTGCTCGATCATCCCGACGCGATCTGAGTGGGGCTTTCCTGCAAGCAATCGTGTCACTAACGCGCCCATCCGCTTGCGCCCGCCACATCAACGTCACGGTAGCCGCGTATATGGCAGGCAGGAGACCAAAGGATGCGCTCGATAAGCCCGATGTTCGATGATGCGGTGATCGACTGCGTCGCAAGCGACCGCGCATCCACCGTCCAGAAACTCTTCCATGTCGCGGAACTGATCTGGGCAGAGGGTGCGGCCGACCGGTCGGCGTTCCGCTGGGGTACCTCGCGCCAATTGACCCCGACAAGCTGATGTCGCTACGCATGGCTTAAGTGGCGCTGCTGGGATCCTGATCCATCAACGGCTGCGGACCCGGCGATTCATTCGGTGATCGTAGGCAGCCTCAATTTTTGCCGCGTGGGCGGGCTCGGGTGGGCCGGTGCTGCGTGCGGACCAGGCTTGCGCCCCAAACCGATTTTCTTTGCCATAGCGCGCCGGGCTTCTGAATACGCCTCTGCCACCATCGGGTAGTCCGGCTTCAGATTGTAGCGTTCCCGATATTGCTCGGGCGTGAGTCCATGTCCGCTTAGATGACGGCGAAGCGTCTTGTACGGCTTGCCGTCGATCAGCGAGATGATATGATCCTTCGACGCCAGCGATTTACGTACCGACACCGCCGGCGTGAACTGGGCGGCCGTCGCTTCCTCGGCCGCGACGCGCGTGTTGGGATTGCTCAGCCATGCGATCGTCAGCTCGGTTGCGAGCTCGATCGCGTTCGGGCCGGTATCGATTTCTGTGGTCATGAGGAAAGCTTGTCCTTGAGTGCCTTGGCCGGTGTGAACACCATTTTGGTCGACGCGGCGATCTCCATAGCTTCGCCGGTCCGGGGATTGCGACCGGTCCGGGCGTCCCGGGCCTTGCTGGAGAACTTGCCGAAACCCGGCAGCGACACCTCCTCCCCCCGCGCAACCGCATCGCCGATGTCACCGAACACGCGGTCGATCAACGCCCGGGCCTTGGCGGCACTCAGATCGCTTCCCTCGGCAATGCCTTTCACAAGATCGTCTAGCTTCATCAAATATCTCCCGTAAACGTGCACCGGGATAATCGTTCCGGTCACGGGCGCAACAGTGCATCCCCTTTCCGGGTGGCGCCGGCAAGATGCAGCGGGCTGGCGACACCGTTGCGTAGCGTGCGTAGATCGCGATCATGCAGCGATGATGTTTGTCCTGCACATCCGATGCCCGTTAATTGAGCAACCTCACTGATGGCGGGTCCGCGCATCGGCGGGCGTCGACCGATAAGCTGGCGGCTCGCGATCGTCGTGGCGGTGGTAGCCCTGTTCGCCAGCAACGCCTGGCTCAAGGGCATCTTTGGCTATGGCGAGATTGCGACCGACATTCCGTTCCTGCTGTTCGGCGTGATCCTGTTCTTCACCTGGCGCGTCAATCGCAATGCCGCCAACCGGCAAAGCGAGCTGCTGGGGTCCGCCCGCTTCGGCGACCGCGCCGACGTGCGAAAGCTGGAGGTGAGCGGGGATCTCCTGATCGGCCGCTCGGCGAAGTTGGGCAAGCTGCTCCGCTATGACGGCGCGGCGCATCTGCTGACGATGGCCCCCACCCTCTGGCCAGGCCGTCGGCACGATCATCCCCAACCTGCTCCTGCTCGATCGCTCGGTCACCTGCATCGACCCCAAGGGCGAGAACGCCCGCATCACCGCCCGCGCCCGCGCCGCTAAAGGTCCGGTCTGGTGCCTCGATTGGTTCGGCGTGTCGGGCCGGACCCCTGCCCGCTACAATCCGCTCGACCGGCTCGATCCCACCAGCCTCGATCTGGCGGAAGATGCCAACACGCTCGCCGACGCGCTGGTCCACGACGCGCCGGGGCAATCGGGCGACGCCCACTGGAACGAGGAAGCCAAGGCGCTCATCGCCGGGCTGATCCTCCACGTCGTCACTACCGAACCCGCCGATCGGCGCACACTGGCGACGGTGCGCGATTATCTGACCCTGGCCCCTGCCGGCTTCGCCGCGCTGCTCGCGGCGATGCAGGGCAGCACCGGCGCTGGTGGCCTGGTCGCGCGCGCCGCCAACCGCCAGCTCGGCAAGTCCGATCGCGAAGCCGCGGGCGTGCTGTCCTCGGCCCAGCGCCACACCCACTTCCTCGATAGCCCGCGCATCGTCGCCAGCACGGCCGCGTCCGATTTCACGTTCGCGGGATTGAAGGAGTCGACCGCAACGGTGTTCCTGTGCCTGCCGCCCGATCGGCTCGACACCTATGCGCGCTGGCTGCGCCTGCTGGTGAGCCAGGCCGTCACCGACATGGCGCGATCGACCGCTCGCCCTCCCCGGCCGGTGCTGTTCCTGCTGGACGAGTTCGCCGCCCTCGGTCGCCTCGAACCGGTCGAGCGGGCGATGGGCCTGATGGCCGGCTATGGTCTCCAACTCTGGCCGATCCTCCAGGACATGCACCAGCTCCGCGCCAACTATGGCGAGCGCGCCGGCCCCTCGGAAAGCGTCAGCGCGCACGTCACCGCCGGGCAACTCGCCACGCCTGATGAAATCATGCGGATGCGGCCCGACCAGATTCTGTTGCTGCGCCAGGGGGAACACCCGCTCGCGGTCGAGAAAATCCGCTACTATGACCAGCGCGAGTTCGACGGCCTGTTCGATCCGGCCTAATTAAGCCCGCTGGGGGCGCTCGCGCCGATCGGCATCCCAAACCACCTAAAAGCCCCTCTTTTGCCTCCACGTCGCGCCTGGACGGCCGTAGCGGGCGATTCCGTCGCTACCCGTCCCCACTTCTTTCCCGCCTAGCTAGCGGCGCGTAGCGCCGCCCCTGTGACGCCGAAGGCGGCACGCAGCGAAAGTGCATCGGCCGTTAGGCCGATTCCGCTTGTCCTTTTTTCCACTGGTTGGTGGCGAGCGGTCGGTCTGTCTTGCGCACTATCGGGGTTTTGGCCCCCGATCCGATGGACCAATCGGGGTTATCCACAGGCCTGAGTCCTTAAGAAGAGTCTCCTATGTAATAGGAGGTTTAAGACCCTTACGGAGCGGTTTCGGCCTGTATCGTCAAAGGGTTAGCGGCCGTTTCAGGGGCCAAAACCCCGTGATTCGCGGGGCCAAAACCCCGTGATTCGCAGGGGCCATTCCCCCGATAGTTGGAGCCTCACCACTATCGGGGTTTTGGCCCCTGGCGATCAGTCGGCCGGAAACCCCATCGGCGGGCGCGGCAAGCGCTTGAACTGGAACCCTGGATGGTCGGTCGAAAGCTGGCAACGCTCTGTGAAGTTAAGAACCTCCTCGCCTTCATCGTTCCTGACCAGCTCCAGCCAGTAGCCGGGTAGCCGCTGCCGCTCGACCGCGCGCCGAAGCTCCTTGGCGAAGTCGGCCACGCGCTGGGTGCTGCCGCTCTTGTGGTGGAGCTGCTTCATGGTGAAGGCCCAACCCGCCGCTTGGTGGCCGCCATGCTTGCGCACGACACGGTAAAGCCAACGTTCGATTCCGCCGGTCAGCTTGAAATAGGCTCGGTCGATGCCGAGCACGAGGCGGTCGGTCAGCACGCCCTCGTAGAGCCAATCCGATATGGTGAACTCGACGCCCGTGGATCGGCCTAGGTCGTCGGTCGGTGCCGAGTAGCGCTCGATCCAGTGGAAGCCCTCGGGGCGCTTCTTCTTGCCCTGGCGAATGTTGGTGCGGATCAGGGTGGCGCTCAACCGCTCAAGTGCCTCTACGATGCGCCGGTACTCGTCTCCCCCGGTCGGCCGATCGATCCCGCGTAGCAGCTCATAGAGCGGGACGTGGAAGTGCGGCGTGGTCGGCTGTCCCGCCGCCTTCGCCGCCCTGAGCTGCGACACCGCCCATATCAGGATGTCGCAATCCCAAATGGTGGCGATACCGATCTCGGCCGGGGCCGTGACGTTGACAGTTATGGTCGTGGCGCCGTTCTGCACCTGGTAGTCGATCGGCTCGCTGCGGCGCTGCTTGGAAAGGCTGAAGAACGGCCGCTCCATCATCTCCTGTTCGTCATGAGTCGGTATGTCGCCTGGCAGCGTCACGAACAGGTCGAGCTGGTCGAGTACGCCGGCGCGACCGCCTTCCTTCCTTCTGACCTTCTTAGTCATAAAGGCTCCAAGGGTCAGAGGTCAGCGGCGTGATCGGCCGCTCGGCACACTGGCGGCTACCGCCTCCAGCGGCTCCAGCCCGCGCGCCTCCAAGAGCCGGTTCCACGCCTCATGCCCCAGCTTCTGCAAAGACAACCCTGTGTCGAGGCTGAGCTGGCGAAGCCGGCGACGATCGCGCGGGGTGACTTGCACGTTGATCGGCACGATCACCGGCGAGGCGGTGTCCCGCACGGGTGCTGCCTCGGTCGCCGCCGCGGTGCTCGGGGCCGCGGCCGGCTCCTCGTCCAGCTCGCCCATTACGTCGGCGAGCGCGCGGCCGGTGCGCTTACTGCTCATGTCGTATCTCCTGAATCCAGCTCCAAACCTGACGCAGCTCGTCGGCCGCTTCGCGGGCCGCATGGCCGCGCATTTCGGTGACGCCCCTCCCCTCAAGCGAGGCGTCCAGATAGATCGTCCGATCGGATAGGTGGATCGGGCAAACCGGGACCGGGTAGCGCGACAGCGCGGCACGCGCGGCAATCGCGCGGGCCTCGTTCTTGGCCGCGTTGACGATGACGGCCGCACGTCGGTCGAGCCGGCGGAGGATCTTCAACGTTTCCCCGACCGCCTCCAGGTCGTCTGGCGACGGCCGCACCGGGACAATCACCAGGTCCGCCACGCGCGCGGCCTCGGCCTCGGGCTCCTCGACGGCAGGACGCGTGTCGATGAACAGCGCGCCGTCGGACTTGCGCCGGAGCCGCTTGGCCGCGTCAGTCAAATTGGTGCCGTCCAGGTCGACCAGCTCGGGGCGCTCAAAGGCCGGCTCGATCTGCTCGCGCCGCGTCCACCACTTCGTCGTCGTCCGCTGCGGGTCGCGGTCGATGATAAGGCTGGGCTCCGCCTCGCCCGCGAGAACCGCGAGCTGACGGGCAAGGGTGCTTTTCCCAGCTCCGCCCTTCTGGCTGACAAGTGAGTAGATTTGCACCTTCGCCCCTTCTGGCTCTCTTTCCTGTGACACTATGAAGGTGATTGAGAGTGAAGGAAAGACCCTTTTCACCTTCCCGCGCGAGCGATCGTCACGCGCAAGCGCCGAGACGCTGTAAGCGGCTCGGTCGGAGCGCAACGGAGATAGAGCGCGGTCCCGCCAGGGACGAGCTCGCCATGCAACTATTCCCTAGCGCTTGGGTTTCTGATAGGTCGGCCAATGCCTGTCGTCCATCGCATCGGCGGCCTGCGGGTCGTGATCTGGCCCAACGATCACCGCCCGGCGCACGTCCATGTGAAAGGCGCGGAAGGAGAGGCGGTGTTCAACCTGAACTGCCCCGGTGGTCCGCCCGAGCTGCGGGAGAGCTTCGGCTTCAAGGTGCCGGACGTGAACAAGATCGAGGCCGCGCTGGTCGAGCTGGTGCCGGCGCTGTGCGCGGAATGGAGTGCGATACATGGCGATTACTGAGCAAGAGCTGGCGCAAGCCGAAGCGCGCATGGAAGCGACCCGCGCCGCGGGTCATGCCGTGTCCGCCCGTTACGATCGTCGGCGGTCGCGCGTCGTGGTCGCACTCAATACCGGGGTCGAGCTGACATTCCCGACGCAGCTCGCCGAAGGGCTGGCCGATGCGTCGCCCGACAACCTCGCTGAAATCGAGATCAGTCCGGCGGGGCTGGGGCTTCACTGGCCCAAACTCGACGCGGACCTCTATGTCCCGGCGCTGCTCCAAGGCGTGTTCGGCTCGAAGCAATGGATGGCCCGCCAGCTCGGCGCGGAAGGGGGCCGCTCCCGCACGGCTGTTAAGGTCGCCGCTTCGCGCGCGAACGGCCGGAAGGGCGGTCGGCCGGGTAAATTCGCGGCGGCTTGATCTGGCACTACTGGCCTTTTTGCCTGTAACACTAAGAAGGTTTTTAGGCGAGTAGGGGGGTGTATGCGAAGTTTCCGCTTTCGTTCCACCCTCCGCTGACTCATAGAATCGTCATGCCGATCGCGCCCGAACATCGCTGGCTGTATCCGATCGACTGGCGCGAGCTGTCCGCCTTCATCCGCTTCGGCCGCGCCAAGGGACGTTGCGAGCATTGCCGCCGCCCACACGGCCGCGACGTGCTGCACCTCGGCGACGGCACATGGTGGGATGAAGAGTCCGGCCGTTGGCGCGACGGGCAGGGCAGGGGGCTTCGCCGCATGGCCGCGCCCGCGGACCTGGCGCGGGCGCAACCGGGCCTCGCCGGCATCGGCCCACCCCCCGCGCTGCGCGTTACGCGCGTGGTCCTCGCCAGCGCGCACCTGAACCACGATCCCGGCGACAACCGGCCGCGCAACCTCGCCGCGCTCTGCCAGCGGTGCCACATGGTCCACGACGCGACCGAACATCGCCGGCGCCGGTGGGTCAACGCCTTCCGGCTGCGCGCGATCGGCGACCTGTTCGCCTGACTGCTGGGCCGCAAGCCCCGGCCCCAAGGGTTGGGTGGGACAAAAGGCGCGGCCGTCGAACGGCGGCCTCCCTCTAAGCCGGCTGGCTAAGCGAGCTGCGCCCGCCGGGAATATGCCGGTAGAGCGTCGACGGCTGCACCCCGAGCTGCGCTGCCACCTCCTCGACGGTGATGGTCGGATCGGCGAGCATCGCCTTTGCGCGCTTGATCTCGGCCGGCCCCATCGCCGGCTTGCGCCCGCCGCGCCGCCCCAGCGCCTTGGCCTGGGCAAGCCCGGCATGAGTGCGCTCCAAGGTCAGCTCGCGCTCGAACTCCGCCACGGCCGCGAAGACGTGGAAGACGAGCCGCCCGCCGGGGCTGGTGGTGTCGATCGCCTGGGTGAGCACCCTGAGGCCGATCTCGCGCTTGGCGAGATCTTCGGCCGTCTCCACGAGCTGCCGGACGGAGCGCGCAAGCCGGTCGAGCTTCACACCGCCAACGTATCGCCCGCACGCAGATAGTCGAGCGCGGCTTTCAGCTCCGGCCGGTCACGCTGCGCGCCCGACGCCTTCTCCATGAACACCCGCTCGCACCCGGCTTGCCGGAGCGCGTCGAGCTGTAGGGCAGGGGACTGGTCGCGGGTGGACACGCGCGCGTAGCCGACGAGCAAAGCCGTTCTCCGAAAACTCGACTTAACCTAGATGCATTTCGGAGGAGGAAACAAGGGACGGTTTTCGGAGCCTGAACAGGCCGTTTCGACGGCCTGTAAACGCTCGCGCTAAGCGGCGGCATTCTGATCGCGCTATTTGTCGGCGAGCGTCGCTACGCGGCTACCGGCTTGGTCTCGGCCGATCGCACATA
>NZ_JBIQEU010000033.1:0-13647 GCF_045369765.1 Sphingomonas olei | reverse complement strand
AGACCAACGGGATGAGGGGTCCCTTTTCGACGCCGATCACCCCGCTACCGGGGTCCCTTTTCCACGCCGATCCACACTCCCAGAACCCACACAGCGCACTAGCGCAGTTGATCGGTCAGGCACTGATCGACCTGGACGCAGAATAAACAAGCAGGAGAAAGAGAATGGCGGACAACGCTATCGAAAAACTATTCGAGGAAATCAGGCAGGCGAAAGCGGCGGTCATCGCCGCAGAGGAAGAAATCAAGGAATTGGAAGTGGCCCGCAGGAAGGCCCGAGAGAAGGAGAGCGAAGCCCGCGCCCGTGTCGCACTTCTGAACGACACCCTGCACAAGCACATCCACGAGGGACTGCCGATCGTGCAGGCGAAGATGATCGCACAAGCGATGTCGCAGTTCGACCTCAGAGATTTCTCACCCGAGTACAGCATTAGGCGACGGTCGATGACAATCAGCAGCGAAGAAGGTTTGGATTAACGGTTCTCCGTCATAAAGGTGGAACCCGTCAGCGAATCGGTCCAAGCACATGACACCTCTTCTCTCACTCACGGCGTTGTCCATAGTTTGCTTTGGCGGCGGCGCCGCCAACAAAGTCGACAGCACGACGGGGTGGGCGTCGGATAATTACGGGAATTCGGGTCAGATCGCGATGCAGGGGACTCGCTCGCAACAGTTTGCCGACCAGGTTGACGTATTGGTCGATGGTGAGCAGAGCAAGATACGACTTCCAAGGACGATGCTGCCGCCGATCCGCGGCGGTGAAGATGGTTGGTTCAAGCTCAAGGATTTGCGGGTCAGCGAGACGTCGATCACTGCCACCGCAGGTGTGAACTTTCTGAATAGCCCAAAAGTCTATCTCGACCGCCGCACCGGCACCATCAGCATCAACGGCAAAGCGGGTTCATACACCGGCCGGTGTGAACGGGTTGAGGTCGGAGCAGCGAATAAATTCTAACGATCACGCGACGGCTCGCCGGATCGATCTTGTCGAATCGTTCACTCTATGTTCTTTTGGGCTGATGGAACGCCTTGAAGCCCAAACGCTGGCGTCGATCCTCGCATCGACCTCCAGCAGCAATATCGCTGACCTCCTCTCTGCCGATCATACATGGAAGGCTCGAGCAGCCGACCAACTCGCTAGAGATATCGTGCGGCGGTTGAACGAGCCCGCACAGATCGATTGCAACCAGCTACGGCTACCATTCTGATGTGTCGGCCAATCATCGTTCTGAAACCCTCGCGGATATGTTCCGGGTCGCGAGGAACCTGGAAGTGCGTTGCGGCTGTGGCCACCGCTCAATCGTAGATGGCCAGAACTTCGCAAGATGGCTCTTCATCCGCCGCTACGACACCCGCATCCATATGCTCAGGGATCGGCTTCGCTGCTCCCAATGTGGTGCCAGACCCATCGGAATTCGCCCCGCAGCACGCAAGCCCACGGCACCGGACGTATGGCCAAAGGATGAGAGCGCCTGGAAGCGCGCGGTTGCGCGGCTTAGGGGATAACTACCAAATCGCTCGCTCGGCAACATGACGCTCGTCCATGGTTAGCGAGCAGCTGGCTTTCGACGAATGCGCCTAAAGGCGGCCATTCCAAAAACGCCCAAAAGCCGCCGTTGCTGATGGATGGCAGGATCGTGCAAAGAGGCTGCTATGGCGAGCATCTGGCAAGAGTTCATCGACACGTTGGATGGGCAGCTTAGTGGCGACCCAAAGCGGAAATGGATGGACGTTAAGCCGCTTATGGGGCTTCCGCTGTTCCCCGGCTTCGTGATCGTAGCTTGTATGCCGACAGCATCAATCGCAGCGAAAACGGCTATGACTATCACCTTTGTTGTCGAATTGGCGTGGCTGATACTCATCTTCAAACGTTGGAAGGTCAAAGCCGCAGCATTCACTCCGGCTACTCGCTTTTCAGATGATCCCGCCGGCTACTAAACGACAAAGCAACGTCCGCTAACCACCCACATCCGGCCGTTCATGAGCGCCAAGGCTCATCCCTAAAGCGGACCGGCAGCTATCATGGGGACGGTGCCGAAAGCGGAAATTCCGGTCCCGCCCCAAAAGTGGACGTTCCTCTCAACTTCGCCGCTTCTCGCGGGCGGTCAGTCGTTCATCGCGGCTGCCCCGCTCAAAGGGCGCATGCGCGACGAAGCAGTCACTCCTGCAACAGTCACGAAGCGGCAGTTCCTGCCCAGACTCGTGACAAGCCCCTCGTCGATTTCTGACGCGTGCACGCGATGCTGGCAGCCTAGCAGAGGTGTCGACGCCCGCGATGGACCGGGATAGACCCACCTTCCGACGGACGACGCCGCCACAGACACGAGGATGGTGATGAAGGTATTTGCAAAAGCTGTCGTTATAACCGCGCTAGGGCTGTCTGCCTGTGCGCAGCCGTCCGAGGAGGCGCAGCAGGGTCAGGGCGAGCAGCCCGCTGGTACGCAATCTGCAACATCCCCGTCGGCCAAGCAGTGGAACAATGGCGCTGCCAAGCCGCTCGACATACAGGTCGCCCACCCCAACGGGACGGTAGTGCAGCTGACATCGCTGCAATCCCGGCCGACTGACACAGTGGTGGGGCTGCGAGTCATCAACGGCCGAACCCGCGATGTCGAACTGAACCGTTCCTCCGCCAACCGTAGCAGCTATCTGCTGCTGGACACAGGTGAGCGATTGTACCTCTCGCCACCACCCAGCAATCCCCGACTGTCGATCCCGACCGGGCAGACCTTTGAAGGGGAACTGGTGTTCCTGGGGCGGCTGGAGCCGGTGAATGCTGCGATGCTGGTCCTGAACGATAATTACCAAACCGAGAGCGAGCATACCAACACGCCCGGCTTTCGCATCGACCTGCCAGTGGCTGGTGGCGGACAATGAGGTGCGCGTCTAAATACGGGACGGTGCTTTCAGCGCTGCTTCTGGTGCTGGCAGGCTGTGACGGCGCCATCAGCGGTGGTGGTGGCGCTCCGGTCGATGTGCAGGCTGTACACCCCAATGGCGCGGTATTGCAGGTGCTGTCGGTCCGGTCCGCCGGTGAGCGGACGCTGGTGTCGGTGCGCGTGATGAACGGGCGCGACCGGGAAATCCGCCTTGATGCCGGGCGTGAGAACAGCTTCATCCTGACCGATAGTGGCGAGAAGCTGCTGCTGGTGCCATCCCCGACCAACGCCAACTTGGCGGTGCCGCCGGGCAAGATGATGGACGGCGCACTGGTCTTCGGCGGCACGGTGCCGTCATCCGGCTCTGTCAGCCTGACGTTCAACGGCAATGGCAGCCCGGACAACATGTACAGCAATTCCCCCCGGTTTGAGATCGCGCTGCCTTTAGCCGGATCGCGCGGCGGTTCGGTGCCCGAGGTGTCGGCATTGTCCAACATGCAAAACCTGCCCGCCTCGACCCTGCGGATCGCGGCAGGCGGCAGCTCGGGTTTCGGGGCGGCAGGCCATTCGACCAGCAGCCTGACTGTGGTAGAGAAATTGAAGTCGGAACTGGGTGCCGTGGACTCGGATCGCGGAACGGTGGTCTCCCTGGCGGGCGACGTCACCTTCGATTTTGACAAGGCGACCATCCAGGCCGGTGCGCGCACCACTCTGGACAGACTGGCTGCGCTGATTCAGGCGCAACCGGCAGGACAGATCACGATCGAAGGGCATACCGATGCCAAAGGTGACGATGCCTACAACAAGCGCCTGTCCGAGTTGCGGGCCGAAGCCGTTAAGACCTACCTGGTCGAGAAGGGCGTGACAGCCGACAGGCTCCAGACCATCGGTCTGGGTGAACTGCGCCCTGTAGCGCCGAACGTAAATGCCGACGGCAGCGATGACGAGACCGGTCGTCAGCGCAATCGCCGTGTGGAGGTCATCCTGCCTCAGGACACCAGCACCAGCGGCAGCAATATCGACACTTAATCCGCGCGACATTGTCGCATCGTGGGTGACTTTGCCACAACAAGTGAGGCTGCACTGGCGGTTAGGTGCTTTGGCGCGTCAGCCCCGGCAGGGCGGCGGTTCGGCTACATGCTCCTTTTGCCAAAGTCGGACGTTAGGCCGCTTTTCTTAGGTGCCCGAAAGCGGACGCTGGTAGCATGAAAGTCGCAGTTCTCCGTGATATCCGAGCTCGTACAACCGAAACCACTTGCTCCGCATCGTGCAGCACCACCGCCAGCGTCGTCTCGCCGTCGACCGCATCGTCATGCCGCAGCGCGCGCCACATTTCGTTGAGATTGTCCGCCTTGGTCGTCGGCCCTGCCCGCGTTGCGATGACCAGCCGCACGCGCGAATCCTGCGCCGCCAGTTCGGCGACGATGCCGCTGGTCACAGGATCGTTGGGGTAGCAGCCGACGTAGATGCGGAAACACGGATGGTCGAACCGGGCGAGCGCGGTGCGCAGCATCGGCCCGATCACCGCCCCCTCGTCCCATGCCGGGACGAACACCGCCAGTCGACGCGCATCTTCCGGATGCGGCAGATTGGCGAGCGAGCGACGCGTCGATCCGTAACGCAGCCGGTGGTACATCCACACCACGTCGACCAACAGATCATCCACGCCGCCGATCAGAAAACCGACAGCCGCAAACAATGTAAGCTCGCGCACTGTTGCGTCGAGCCACCAGAGTGCGATTTCCCCCATCGCATGCCGACCCCCCGATACGGCCGGCCAAGACTGTGCGATTATTTGCGCATAAGCAACAAAAAGTCGTTCGAACCCTATTGGATCAAGTATTCGCCGGGCATTTCAAAAATCGCAGGCATCAACAGAACCAATCCGGGACATGCGCGTTCCCTCGCTTAGTCCCAACCCCCTTTCGGGACTAGTGCCGGATCCCAAGCCAGGCACCGGCCGCGCTTGCGGCGTAGCTTGCGGCGCGGCCGCTCCGGGTCACGAGAACGGGACGGGCCGGGCGATCAAACGCCCGGCCCGCTTCGCGTCACCAGTAAAAGTTCCGGATCACGTCCAGCACGGTACCACGCCGGTAGTCGACCAGAAGGACGTCGTTGTAATGGCGTACCCAGCGCGTATTGGGGCGGGCCGGCGGCAGGCGATAACGCCATGGATCGTTGATCCAGTAACGCTGCGCATAATAGCTGGGCGCAATCCGCGCGCCCGGCCGCCACTGATTGTAGCGGAACGGCGCGCGCCACTGCCCACGGGCGTAGAGCGCACGATTCTGGTTGCGATAGCCGCGCCAGTCGTCGCGGGCCCAGCGGCGGTCGCGATCACGCAGGTCTTCACGATATTCGCGCCGTGCCTCGCGCAAGTCCTGCCGGGCCTCGCGCACGTCGCGCCGGTCGCCCCGGCGCTGCGCCTCATACAGGTCCCGGCGCTGTTCCCGGATATCCTGCCGGTCGCGGCGCAACTCTCCCGGCGACTGTGCAGCGGCCACAGCCGGCGCGATGGTCGCCGCCATCATCAGCGAAACGATCAACTTACGCATGATCAGACACCTCCATTCGTCTGGCCGGCATTCCCGCGGAATGCCCTGCCGTAATCGAAGGTATCGGCCCCCGCCGCTGAACCGCCGGAGAATGCGCCAGTCAGCAGATAGAAAGCTGCGCCGCGAAAAGGCCCCGGCGCCGGAAGGCCGGAAGCCGAAAGACTCAGCGGCCGCCCGGCCCCGCACCCGCGCCGGCGGCGCCGACCGTGCCGATGTTGCCGAACAGGTCGGCGAAGAAGCCGCGATCACGGCCCAGCGTCGGGGTGGTCTTCTTGGTCGGGCTGATCGACGCGACCTGCTCGACACCCGACTTGCGGATCGCGCTGACGTTGCCGTTCTGATCAAAGCTGATCTGGACGGTCACCTGCTCCTTGGGCTTGGGCGTATTGAACGCATAATTCCGGCTGTCGCGCGAAATGTAATACCAGTCGCCCTGGTTGAACTGGCTGGCGAAGCTCGGCTGGCCCAGCGTCGCCAGTACCGACTGCCGGTTGTCCACGCCGGGCTGCACCGAATTGAGCAGGTCCGCATCGACGACATAGCCCTGATGCGAGCGCAGGGGCGCACAGGCCGACGCGGTCACCGCGATGGCGGCAGCGATCAGGAGGGGAAAACGCATGGCTACTCCGCAAAAGGCCTTGGGGCATGCGACGCGCCGTTGCGCCGTCGGCCATTCCCCTCAATATGCCTCCACGACACTTGACACAAGCACGACAGGCACGACGATCTTGGCTCTTCTTCAACGGTTTCGACGGCGCAATCGCGATGCGGCGGCCCCGCTCTATGCGGCGGTGGTGGCAAAGGCGCGCGAACCGCGTTGGTATGTCGATGGCGGCGCGCCCGATACGCTCGACGGGCGGTTCGACATGGTGGCCGCGGTGCTCGCCATGGTGATGCTGCGGATCGAGGCAGAACCGCCCGGCGACCTTGCCGCCGCCACGCTGTCGACCGACCTGACCGAGCGATTCGTCGACGACATGGACGCGCAGGTGCGGCAGATCGGCTTTGGCGATATCGTCGTCGGCAAGCATGTCGGGCGCATGATGGGGATGCTGGGTGGCCGGCTCGGCACCTACCGTGAGGGGATCGCCGCCGGCGACCTTACCGACGGGCTGATCCGCAACCTGTGGCGCGGCGAGGCACCCGGCGAATCGCAGGCGCGCTATGTCAGCGACCAGTTGCAGGCACTGCATGCCGCGCTCGCCACCGTTCCCCTATCCGCGCTGCGCGAAGGCCGATTGGCATGACCCCCGAATTCTCCCATCCCGTCCGCATCGACATGATCGGCGAAGGCGCGCGGACCGAAACCATCGCCGCTGACGAAACGCAGCGCGCCGCGCTCGCGCGCCGGTTCAACCTGATCGGGATCAAGCGCCTGGAGGGCAGCTTCACCGTGCAGCGTGTCGCTGGGGGCATCGCGGTGTCAGGGAAGGTGCAGGCGGAGGCGACCCAGCGCTGCTCGATCACCGATGAGCCGCTGCCCGCGCGGATCGCCGAAACCGTCGACCTTCGCTTCGTCGAGGATTCGGCCGCCGGCGAGGAAGTGGAGCTCGACGACGACGGGATCGACGTCCTCCCGCTGGAGGGCGGCGCGATCGACCTTGGCGAGGTCGCGGCGGAAACGCTCGCCCTTGCGCTCGATCCCTTTCCGCGCGGCCCCAATGCCGAAGCGGCGCTGCGCAAGGCCGGAATCCTGGGCGAGGACGAAGCCGGTCCGTTCGGCGCGCTCGCCGGGCTCAAGGACAAGCTGGCGGGAAAGAAATAACGTTGCGAACAGGCGCGCGGTATCGACCGCCCGCCGTTGTCGCAGGTTTCAGCGTTTCGCCGCGCTGCGGATCGCGCTCAGCGTGGTCCCGGCGGTGATGAACTCGACGTCGGTTTTCAGGTGCAGCAACCTGACGCCGCCCTGCCCGACGGCACGTTCCAGCGCGCCGGCGAAGTCGGCCGTCCGCTCCACCGTCTCCGCCCAGGCGCCATAGGCCCGCGCCAGCGCTGCGAAGTCGGGATTGTGCAGTCGGGTCGCCGACAACCGGCCGGGAAACTCACGCTCCTGATGCATGCGGATCGTGCCATAAGCGCCATTGTCGACGACGATGACCAGCATCTCGCAGCCGTGCTGGACGGCGGTCGCCAGTTCCTGCCCATTCATCAGGAAATCGCCATCTCCCGCCACGGCGACCACGGTGCGATCCGGGCGGCGGCGCGACGCGGCCACGGCGGCCGGAACGCCATAGCCCATGGCCCCGGCGGTCGGCGCCAGCTGGGTCCCTGGCCCGGCATAGGGCCAATAGCGGTGCCACCAGCCGGAAAAGTTGCCCGCGCCGTTGCAGATGATGGTGTCCGCCGGCAGCTGCTCGCGCATCGCCAGCACGCAATGCCCTAGGTCCAGCGTCACGCCCTCGCGCTCGCGCGGCGTCGACCAGGCGCGGTAATCGTCGTGTGCCTCCAGATCGTGCGCGCGTCCCGGACCGTCGACCAGCGCCAGCGCCTCGGCGAATTCCGCCATGGTCGCGCAGATCGCGAGGTCCGTGCAATACGTGCTGCCAAGCTCGGATGGATCGGGGTGAACATGCACCAGCCGCTGGCCGGGATGTTCCGGGGAGATCAGCGTATAGCCATCGGTCGTCGCTTCCCCCAGTCGCGCGCCGATCACCAGCAGCAGGTCGGCGTCCTTCACGCGCTCGACCAGCAGCGGGTTGGGGCCATAGCCCAGGTTGCCGGCATAGGCCGGGCAGTCGTTGGGCACCGCATCCTGTCGGCGGAAAGCGGCGACCAGCGGCACGCCGGTCCGGTCGGCCCAGGCGGCAATGTCCTGCCCCGCCGCCGCATCCCATCCTGCGCCGCCGATGATCGCCAAAGGTCGCTCCGCCGTGGCCAGCAGATCGGCAAGCTGCTCCATCGCATCGGGATCGGGCGCCTGCCCGATCCGCTCGACGCGCGGGCGATCCACCGCCACCACTTCGTCAAGCAGCATGTCCTCCGGCAGCGCGATCACCACCGGGCCCGGCCGCCCGTTCATCGCCACGCTATAGGCGCGCGCGACATATTCCGGGATGCGCCGCGCATCGTCGATCCGCGCCGCCCATTTGGCAATCGGGCTGAACATCGCGGCGAAATCGATCTCCTGAAACGCCTCGCGGTCGCGCATGCCGCGGTCGACGTCGCCGATGAACAGGATCATCGGCTGTGAATCCTGCATCGCGACATGGACGCCGATCGACGCGTTGGTGGCGCCCGGCCCACGCGTGACGAACGCAATGCCCGGCCGATGGGTCAGCGCGCCGTCGGCGCAGGCCATGAACGTCACGCCGCCTTCCTGCCGGCACGTCACCACATCGATCTGCGGCACGTCGACCAGCGCGTCGAGCACGGCAAGGAAACTTTCGCCCGGCACCGTGAAGATGCGATCGCAGCCCTGCGCTGCCAGTTGATCCACCAGGATGCGGCCGCCGGTGCGGGTCGTCTCGGGTTCGCTCATGCGACGATCCCTACCCCGGCCTCTGCACCTCCGCCACTATATTGGTAGCAATGTGGCCATAACGGCGCTGCCTGACCTGCTGCCCGCCGAATGCCACCGAAGCGGCTTGCTAAGCCGATCGCCTTAGACAATTCTCCCGCGCAACAAGAAAAGGGCGGAGAGGATCATGGCGGACTTCGAACTGGTGACCGACGGGCTGCGTTTTCCCGAAGGGCCAGTCTTCATGCCGGACGGCAGCATCGCGCTGGTGGAGATCGAGCCGGGGCGAATCACCAGGGTGACGCCCGATGGATCGATGGAGACGATCGCCGAGCCTGGCGGCGGTCCCAATGGCCTCGCGCTCGGCCCCGACGGCATGCTCTATTGCTGCAACAACGGCGGGTTCGACTGGCACGAAAACAACGGCATGCTCGCTCCCGGCGGCATTGCCTCCAATTATTCGGGCGGCCGGATCGAGCGGATCGACCCTGCAACCGGCACGGTCGAGGTGCTGTACAAGTCGGGCGATTTCGGCTGCGTCCTGCGCGGCCCCAACGACCTCGTGTTCGACAATCACGGCGGCTTCTGGTTCACCGATCACGGCAAGATGGATCACGCCAAGCGGATCCATGATGTCGTTGGCATCTTCTATGCGAAGGCCGACGGCAGCCATCTCGAGGAAGTCGTCTTCCCGTCCAACAATCCCAACGGTTGCGGCCTCTCACCCGACGGCCAATGGCTCTACGCCGCGGAAACCTACACCTGCCGGCTGATGAAATTCCGCGTCACCGCGCCGGGCAAGGTCGATACCGCGGCCGGCGTCGGCGGTGCCGGCATCCCGGTCTACCGCCCCGCGGGGTGGAAATTCTTCGATTCGCTCGCGGTGGAGGCGTCGGGCAATGTCTGCGTCGCGACGATCGGCGAAAGCGGGATCAGCGTCGTCTCGCCCGACGGCGACCTCGTTGAATTCGTCGCTACCGACGACATCTTCACCACCAACATCTGCTTCGGCGGCGATGACATGCGTGATGCCTATCTCACGCTGTCGGGCACCGGCCGGCTGGTGAAGACCCGCTGGAACCGTCCCGGCCTGAAGCTCGCCTATTGATCGCGAACGGGCGCCTTCCGCCTCGGCGGAGGGCGCCTGTCAGCTCGCCATCGGCAATCGCAGCCGCACCAGCAGCCCGCCCAGGTCCTCGCTCTCCTCCAGGCTGACGGTCCCTTCGTAGATCTCCGCCACGTCGCGCACGATGGCGAGGCCAAGCCCCGTGCCCGGCTTGCCCGTGTCCAGCCTGACGCCGCGGTCGAAGATGCGGATCCGGTCCGCCTCCGGGATGCCCATGCCGTCATCCTCGACCAGGATCTCGACGAACCCGGCCTGCGCGCCCACCGTCACGAACACGCTGCCGCCGCCATATTTGGCGGCATTCTCGACCAGATTGCCCATGATCTCGTCCAGGTCCTGCCGCTCGATATGCGCGACCAGGTCCTTGGGCCCATCCATGTCGATCCGCACATGCGGATACAGCCGCCGCACCGCACGCTCCACCGATTCTACGCTCGGCCACACCTCCGCCCGGCTGTGCGCCGATCCGCGGCGCCCGACCGCCCGCGCCCGCGCGAGATGATGGTCGACCTGCCGGCGCATCGTCCGCGCCTCGCGCACCACCGTATCGGCCAGATCGTCCGACTGCGCGGTCGCCGCGTTCATGATCACCGTCAGCGGCGTCTTCAGCGCATGGGCAAGGTTCCCGGCATGGCGCCGCGCTTCCTCCGCCTGCGTTTCGTTATGCGCCACCAGCGCATTCAGCTCCTCGACCAGCGGCGCCACCTCGACCGGCAGCGGCCCGGCGATGCGGTTGGTCCGCCCGCCCCGCATCCGCGCAATCTCCAGCCGCAGCTTGCGCAGCGGCAACAGCCCGTAAAAGGTCTGCAGCGCCGCCAGCACGATCAGCCCCAGCCCCAGCAGCAGGAAACTCCGCACCAGCGTCCGGCGCAGCGCACCGATCTGCGCGTCGAGCCCGTCGCGATTGTGCGCCACCTGGAACCGCCAGCGCACGTCCGATCCCGGCAGCTTCACGTCGCGCTCGACGATCCGCAGCTTTTCCGTGCCGAACTGGTCACTGTCATAGATGTGCACCGCGCGGTCGTCGTGCTGCTGGCCATATTGCAGCTGGCGATCCCACAAGGATCGGGAGGGAAACGCCTCGCGCCCCTTTGCCGACACTTGCCAGTACACGCCGGAATAAGGCTCGAGGAAGCGCTGGTCGGCGGGCTCGCGATTGAACATCACCTCGCCCTCCGGCCCGATCTCCGCCGAGACGAGCAGCGAGCGCAGGACATATTCGAGCTGGTCGTCGAAATTCTGCGTCACCGCCGCAGTCAGCACCCGGTCCAGCGCGAAGCCGCCACCCGCCAGCAATACCGCGATCCACACCGCGGCAATGACGATCATCCGCCGGGTCAGCGACCCCGTGCTGGCGAAGCGCCCGTCCGCACTCGTTTCGTCGCGCGCCGGAACCATGCCGCCGCCCTGTTGTTCACTCGCGGAGAAAGGAGACGAAGTATGTCGCGTACCTTTCCGGTCCTCGCGATCGCGTCGCTCGGCGCGCTCATCATCAGCCTGGTCGCGGGCTTCCTGCTCGCGTCCTGGGTCTTCACCGGCATCGTTCCCGCTCATGCCGCGCCGCCGGTCATCGCCGCGCTGGATTCGCAGGCCGTGCCGGGGACCAACAGCTGGCACGAGGCGGGATATGAACGCATCGGACTATGGGAACAGCCGCAGGCCGCCGACCTTTACGCCGCCGGATCTTCCAGACTGTAACCCAGTCCCCGGATCGTGGTGATCACGTCCTGGCCCAGCTTCTTGCGGATGCGCGTCACGAACACTTCGATGGTGTTCGAATCCCGATCGAAATCCTGATCGTAGATATGCTCGATCAACTCGGTGCGGCTCACCACCTTGCCCTTGTGATGGAGCAGGTAGGACAAAAGCTTATATTCCTGCGCGGTCAGCTTCACCGGCTCGCCGGCGCGCGTCACCTTGCCGCTACGCGTGTCGAGCCGGACGTCGCCCGCGTTCAGCTCTGAGGAGGCATTGCCCGATGCGCGCCGGATCAGCGCGCGCAGGCGGGCGATCAGCTCTTCGGACTGGAACGGCTTGGCGACATAATCGTCCGCGCCTGCGTCCAGCCCGGCGACCTTGTCGGACCAGCTGTCGCGCGCGGTCAGCACCAGCACGGGCATCACCTTGCCCTCCTTGCGCCAGCGATCGAGCACGGTCAGCCCGTCGATCTCCGGCAGGCCAAGGTCCAGCACGACGGCATCGTAATTCTCGGTCGAGCCGAGGAAATGCCCTTCCTCGCCGTCCGTCGCCAGATCGATGGCATAGCCCGCTCCTTCCAGCGTGCTCTTGAGCTGCTGGCCGAGATTGGGTTCATCCTCAACGATCAGGACGCGCATGGACTACCTCTTGTCACCAAAGGTCGTGGTTAGCATTGCGGTGGCGCGCGTCAACGATCGCTCACCGACCCGTGCGGCCGATGACCTGACCCGAGCGACCATCGACATCCACCCAGATCACCGTGCCATCGCGCAGGAACTTCAGCGTGTAGACCGCGCTCGGCATCTCGAAATCGAAACCGATATATTGCGCGTCCTTCATCGTCGGGACGACGCGTCGCTCGATTTCCTTGATCGGCAGGATGCGCCCTTCGCGCAGCGCCCGCCACGCGGCCACGCCGTCGCGCTGCTGCTCGGCCGGCTGCGCCATCGTGGCGGCGGGCAAGAGTGACAGGGCAAGGGCGGCGAACATCCTCATGCCTCGTTGCATAGCGGGATCGGATTGAACACCTTGTGAATAGCCCCGCAATGGGACGCAGCGCATCCTTCCCCGGGTCACGGGCGCCGGCCGCCGCTGCGACAACCGGCGTTGCTGAGGTCACCGGCTCGCGATCAGAGCGGCACGAATCGTACCGGCAGGCCGTCCTTGGGCTGCGGGATCGGGAAGATTTGCCAGTCGCTGCCCGACCCGGGTTCCAGCTCGATGCGATAGCGGCTCAGCAGCTGGGCCATCAGGATACGGATCTGCATCGTCGCGAAATGCAGCCCGATGCACATGTGCGCCCCGCCGCCGAACGGCACCCAGGCAAAGCGATGCCGCCCCTTCGACCGTTCGGGAGAGAAGCGCTCGGGATCGAACGTCTCGGGATTGGGCCAATGCTCCGGCATCATATGGGTATAGGCGGTGTTCACCCCGACATGCGTGCCGGCCGGAATGTGATAGCCGCCAAAGGTGAAGTCGCGCATCGCGCGGCGCGGGATGGACGGCACCGGCGGCACCATCCGCAGCGCTTCCTTGAACGCCCATTCGGTCTCGACCAGCCGGTCGAGCTGCTCATAGGGCACGCCGCCGTCGTTGCTGCCCAGCGACTGGACCTCGGCACGCAGCCGGTCCTGCCATTCGACATGACGCCCCAGCAGCATGACGAGGCTGGTGGCGGACGAGGTGATCGTGTCGTGCGCCGCCATCATCAGGAAGTTCATGTGATCGACGATCGCCTCGTCGGACAGCAGGGCACCGCTTTCGTCGGTTGCGCGGCAGAATTGCGAGAAGAAATCCTGCCCCTGCTGCTCCCCCGCGCGCCGGCGCGGGATCTCGCGGGTGAAGTAATCGACCAGATATTCTTTGCAGTCGCAGTTTATGTCGAGCGTGGCGGCGAGAGACGCAGGTTTCCTTCGGTTTTCCATGATTTCAC
>NZ_JBIQEU010000032.1:0-13735 GCF_045369765.1 Sphingomonas olei | reverse complement strand
CCTCACCGGCGAATACCTCTGGCCGAAGGGTGCCGAGGCTTAGGGTGTCATTTCGCCCTCAGCCGGATTCGACCCCTTGGCGGAACCGCGCCTCAGCCTGGATACGCTCGGCCACCGCCTGTGACAGAGCGGCGTTGAGCGTGGCAAGATCGTCTGCGACGATCGAACGCTCCGCGGTCGCCCTGCCGTCACCCGACTGCGCCGGCAGGTTGATGATCTGCTGGGCGGACGCATAGTTCACCAGCTGCCGTTGCGATGCGTCGAGCCGTTCCTTCGCCTGCGCCAATTGCCGCTGCAGCAGATTGCGGCCGTAGGACGTAGCCTGAACCTTGCGCTCCAGATTGGTCTGGATGAAGTTCTCGGCCCAGGCATTCGCCACCTGCGCGGAAAAGGTCGGATCCGGGCTGGTGAACGAGATGTCCACTAGCCGCGACAGACGCGTTGGCGTGATCGACAGGTTATCGCGCAGCACCTTGCCCGCGCGGCCAAACCCGCCACCCCCGACCACGATCGTCCTGCCCGTCACTATGTTCTCCCTAGTAATCTCATGCGCAACACCTGGTACCGCGCTTCCTAAGCACAGATTGGAGACGCTCCATTCAACTTAAGGTTTACAGTCATCCGAAATCGCTGCAGCGCTAAATCAAGACGTTCACTTCATCTCATGTAATACGCAATCAATCTCGTAGACGACCTATCGGCCCTGTTTCGTACGCTACGCAGCTCGTGAGTCTAACCTACCGCCGACGCCCTCACTCCCCGATCGGGCTTTCGCCGTGCTTGCGCAGCACGTCGTTGAACGCTTCCGCCATCAACGCTTGGAGACTTCTGCCCTGCCGGCGCGCGAGCATGTGCATCGCGAAGCTCATCTCGGGCGTAAAGAAACCGGCAATCTGCTTGCGGCCGACGCGGCTTTCCGGGCGATTTCCGGAGGTACTTGGGGTGGTTTCGGCGATTCTCGGCGATGGCGCCGGCGCTGCCGGCGTGCTGGCGGTGCGCAGATTGGCGAAACTGGGCTTGCGGCTCATCGGGCGACCTTTCGATAACGCGGCGTCGGCAGGTCGAGCTGTCGACATACCCATCTGTATAAATCGCGAACTTCGCCCGCGGCGCGGCCTGAGGGTTCAGTCTCGGTAACGGTGCGCCCCTCGCCCGAGGCGTGGCGATAGGCCGCGCGGTCGGGCAGGATCACCGGGCAGGGCGGGGTGCCGTAGCCGTCGACCAGCTCGCTGGCCTCCTGGTACACGCGCGGTGCATTCGGCGGCCCGGCAGTGAAGACAACGAACGCCGGCTTGCGCAGGAGCTGCACGAGCTTACCGGTGGTTTGGATCGCGGCGAGATCGAATGCACTGGGTCGACACGGGATCAGCACCAGATCCGCTACCTCGACCGCAGCCCGCGCGGCGCTGTCCGCATGCGGGGGCGTGTCGATCACGATCAGCTCGGCCCCCTGCCCCTGAGCGGCCGCCACCTTAGCGGCGAGGCGCGGCGGAGGGCTGTCTATCACCTCGGGCGGCTGATCCTGGCGCCACGCAGCCCATTGGCTGGCGGTCGCCTGCGGATCGGTGTCGATGATCAGCGACACGCGCCCGGCCTCCTGCGCAATCGCGGCGAGGTGAAGCGCCAGCGTCGTCTTTCCCGCTCCGCCCTTCTGACTGATGATCGCTACTGTCGACATGAGGACGGCGGTTACATGTCGACATGTTAGTTTGTCGAGCGGAAAAACGTCGAGTTCGCGGCGGGTCTCCGCCTGACGCTATGCGCAATCGCCCATTCGCAGCCGTCAACCAAATTTTGTGGCAGCGTTGTGCCCATGCGACATTCCAGTGTTGGCGCCGCGCCATCTTGATCCCGTGGAACGGACCCTTGCGGACGAAGATTCGCGGCCAGCGCGCCGTGTACTCCTTACCTGGATTTCGAAGGAGCGCGCAGCCTCACGCGCGTCACATCGCACCAGCCAGTCGCCCAGTTGCGGCGCGCCATGAGGCGCGTCATCCTCCTAGCACTGGCGCCGATGTCGCGCTCGCCCGTGGATCGGGGATTTTGCAGCCGGTTGCGGGCTCGCAGGTCGAAACCGTGTGGACGCGCGGGTTGCCAGACGACACAACCCGTCAGTCGGGCGACGGTGTCACGGCCGATGTGTCGAGATCGTGGTCGAATGCCAACGAGACGATGGAGGTGGTATACCGCGCGCGCCTACCAAGCAAGTTCTCGCTAGCCGCGACAGCGACGTGGCAGGGAGAAGCCGTGCCCGCCAGTGCGGCCTGGGATCAATCAGCGTCGACATCGAGCGCAGCAGCGAAGCCAACGACAGGCAACGCCTTGGGTCGCCCGCTGCTTGACCGTCGCCGGCTCGATGTGGCTGGCGGCATGGCGAGCACCGTTCAGATTGTATTCGCGCGCGCCGGCGATCACCGGCCGGCGATCGGCGACCAGGTGGCGATCGCCGTGCCGATGCCCCACGGTGCCCGCATTGTTCGGTTCCGCGTCGCTGCGGAAAAGAGCGACCGCTTCATCGCGTAGCCAAGGGCGCAATCGTCTTCGCGCCCATCGGCATGGCCCGTACATGTCGACATGTTGATGTGTCGGAACGTCGTGGCCAGCGAATCACCTGCACACCTTGCTGTGCAGGCTGTTCGATCCCCGATACGCTGGAGTCCATGATCAAGCGAACAGCGCTACACCGCTCGTCGCTGACCACCAGCGCTTGGTGCTCCGGCGTCCGGCACAGCGCGATGCGGACGCGATCGTTACGGCGGTGGGTCACGCGGGAGATGGCGCGGCGCCTGTCGCGCGTGCCGCATCCTTATGGCCCGGCCGATGCCGCTTTCTTCCTCGACCAGATCGTGCCATACGAATGGACGTGGGCGATCACCATGCTAGGCGGCGAAACGCTGATTGGCACGATCGGCCTGACGCCGGACACGACCGAGCTTGGCAATTGACTCGCACGGCCCTGCTGGGGACGCGGGCTGGTGAACCCAGGCGGCGCGTGCTGGAGAAAGTAGGCTTTGTCGAGACCGGCCGCACGATGCGGCCATGTCTGGCGGCAGGCGGCGGGGTGCCGTCGCTGGAGATGTGCATGTTGCCGGTGCTGCGATCCTGATGAGCTCGTTGGTCGGAATTTGACGTGAGGGTACCGCCTTCTTAGCCTTGCCTTGATGACCGCGGTGGGTAGGTACGAAGCCATCGAACGACATCGCGAGCCTGGGCCGGACATCGAGCTGCGCCGGCCGACGAGGCAGCGACGCGTCCCTCAGGCTGGATGCGGCTGCGCTTGTTGCGAAATATGACATTGACGACACGCGCACGTTGCTCGTGCTCGACGAAGATACATTTGGTAAGCAGCTTCACCTCGTCTTGTGTGAGGATAGAAACGTGTTGGATCACCTGGTGATCGGCGAACCCTATGCGAACGGCGTGTTCCGTGCGGATGAAGGATTGGGTGACACCTTGCGCTTCCGGCTCAAAGGCAACGTGATGGGAGGCTGTCGATCCGAACCGAGGACCGTCGCGGCCTAGGCGGGTTACCGCCCGGGGTGCGACGTCGAACCGGTCTGTTTGCGCCGTGCTATATTGTCCTTAGCGGTGGACGCTATTGATGCGTGAAGCGCTCGGCCAGCCCTAGTGTCTACAGACAAACATGTCGACGCGTCTCTCTGTCTAGAACCATGTGAATATTCTATGTGGCTGAAAAAGCAACATTCTCGCTGGTCAGGCGTCAGCGAGACGGCTGGCCGAATAGCCCGAGAACTTGGCGAAATATTCCTCGACACGATGCATGGTCGCTGACGGACCGGAACTAGGGCTCAGACTCGTTCACAGCCAGAAGGCGACGGCGGTTGCGAGAGCAACGCCTGAGAGGAAGTTGGTTGCGAGCTTGTCGTAGCGGGTTGCGACGCGGCGGAAGTCCTTGAGGGGGCAGAAGGCGTTTTCGACGAGGTGGCGAGCGCGGTAGCGATCCTTGTCGTAGCGGATGGTGGGCTTGCGGTTGCGGCGTCCGGGAATGACCGGAACAGCGCCTGCGTCGCGCAGCGAGCGTCGCAGTTGGTCAGCGTCATAGCCTTTGTCGGCAAGCAGGTAGCGCATGCGGCCAGCGCGTTGAAGAAGCGCGGGAGCGGCCTTGATGTCGCTGACGTTGCCGGCCGTCAGCATCAGCGCATAGGGGCGGCCAATAACGTCGGTGAGCGCGTGGACCTTGGTCGTCCAGCCACCACGCGAGCGGCCGATCGCTTGCGCCGAGCGCCCCCATTTGCGCCAAATGCGGCCCGTTGCGCCTTTACATAGGTGCTGTCGATTGCAGTGCTCCTTGTCACCGCGCCTGCATCCACCAGGGCGTCGAGCAGCTTCAGCCAGAAGTCGCGGTGCGACCAGCGGTTGAACCGGTTGTAGACCGTCGTCGACGGTCCGTAATCGGTCGGGCAATCGCACCAGCGGCAGCCCACTTTCAGCACATGCAGGATGCCGGAGATTACCCGCCGGTCGTCCACGCGCCGGGCACCAGGCTGGTTCTTGGGCAGGTGCGGCTTGATTGCCGCCCAAGCCTCATCCGACAGCCAGAACAGCGCCATACCCGCACTCCCATGATCCACACCCACAGTGAATCAGGAAAGCCGCTCCACCTCAACTCGCTGATTGAGTTTGGACCCTAGTGCATCCTTGCTCCCCTTGCCAGGTGCGCGTGTCACCCCCCCAGCTTGCCAGAAACCTTCGGCGATCAGTTCGGACAGCCATGTCATGCTGCGGCGATGCCGAGCCGCAGGAGGCGACGCAAGCGGCAAGGGTTAGACCCACTCGCGTCGACATGCCGACATACCGCTACGCCGACGCTTCGGTCCTCTGACAGAAGCCGCAGACGGCTCGGTCGGCGAGGATCGCTGCCGGCAACTGCTTGATCCCGTTAGGGAGCATTGCGTCGGCGTGAGCCGATGCTTCGGCAGGTGTTATTGGTTAATTGGTTGTTGGGGTTTGAGGTGGGTCCACTGGAGAAAGCAGTCAGGCTGGATGTGTCGGTCGTCGAGGCTGACGCTACTTTTCTCGAATATATAGATTCGAGTAGCGGTTGCGGATGGTTTTGAGACTCGCACGATGCGGCAGTCTCGGCGCGGCGATCGATTGTCGCCCCCAGCTTGGCGAGCACACGGCCAAGCGATCCGCCGACTAAGGTCTCGGCCAGCTCGCGGCAGGAAAGGCTGTCGTGCATCTCGGCGACGTCTGCCGTGCGGTCCTCCTGCCGCCGCACCACATCGGCGGGGAGCGGCGCGGGCGCCAGCCAGCGCGGCAGGTGCGGCAACAGGCGCGTGGGCAGCAGCGGGCGATAAGCGTTGGAGGTCTGGGCGTAACGTGGCCCTTCCCCCCCCTCCTGCGCGACCCGCTTGAAGCGTCGCTGGCGGACTAAAAAACCGGCGACCTCAAGGCTGCGCAGCGCGCGCGCGACGGTGGCGCGGCCGAGCGCGGTGGCGGCAGCGAGTCGGTCATAGGTCGGGAAGACCCGACCCCCGTTGAGCCGCGCCAGCGTGCAGATCTCCTCAAACACGCGGATCGCGCCGGCAGTGAGGCCGGTGAGCGCCGTCTCCGCCGGCGAGAGCACACGGCCCTCGCTACGCACCGCACGCTTGAGGCGACGCCCGGCGTCTAGCGCGGCGCGCGCCATGCGCAGCAGGCGATCGGGCTCGCCCTTGGCCGGCACGGCGAAGAAATGCTCCTCGAACGTCCCCGCCTCGATGCTGTCGCGGCGGATCGGCGCGCCGGTGCGATGCGGCGCACCGCTCTTCGCGTGTAGTCGCACGCGCACGCCATCGTGGATGCGATACCGCGCAAGCGCCATCGCCGTCGCTTCGCCCAAGGCGAACGCCTTCATCTTCCTTCCCCCTCGGGGCCGGGACACGAGACAAAAAGAGGGCGTGGCGCGAAACGCGCATCCTTGAACCGAAGCTGGTTCGGGGGTATGAAGAGAGGCGTTGAATGACCTCGGATCGACGTTTGGCGACGTCGCTTCACAACTCCCTTGGGATGCCCGGCCTTCGTGCCGGGCTTTCCTTTATGTGGTCACGGCCACCTGCTTGCTAAGCGCCGGCCCCATTGCCGGCACATTAGCCGTCTTGTTGCAGGTTAAATCCAACATCGAAAGGCGTCATGGTTCGTGCTTTCGAGTATGAAATGCCGAAAAAGTTCGTGCTTTCGAGTATCAATTGGCGTTTCCATTCGTGCTTTCGAGTAGGAATTGCGCCAATACTTCGTGCTTTCGAGTATGAATTAAACGGCGTCTTGCTTGTTTGCCGTGGCCGACCCGCCCGCTGATTCGCCTGATTCGTCCGCCAGCCGCGTCGTGCGCCGCGTGATCACCACATTGACCGGCGCGGCCTTGCGCCCGCGTCCCCTGCTCTCGCCGTCATTCTCGCTCGCTGCCTCACCCTCGACCAGCGCGAGATCGTAGTCGGGGATGATGTCCGTACCGGCGATCTGCTTCAGCGCGGCGCGAAAATTGGGCAAAGGGTTCTGATAGCCGATCTGCAGCCGGAAGGTGGCCAAGTCGACCTCCAGCCGTCCCCCTTCCGCATCGGGCGCAGTGGCGCGCGCCACTTCGTAGATGCGCCGCTCGATCGGGCCGAGCTGGAAATAGGTGGCGGCATAATCGAGCACTTGGCGGTCGCGCAGGATTGCACGGTACAGCCAGTCGCACAGCCGGACCTTCACCGCCTTCAGCCGTTTCTCACCGGTGCGTGTCTTGGAATAATGCAGCCGCGCCTCGGACAGCCAGGAAAAGAAGCCCTCCTCCCCCTCCCCGCCTGCCTCGATGTTGGTCTTGATCTGCGTGCCCTGCAGCCGCTCCAGCGCCTCGGACAGCCGCTGGTAGGAGCGCGCCGAATGATTCGAGCCGGTGGCTGAGAACAGATCGTGCGCGGTGAAGACGAAATCCTGCGCTACGCTTTCCCCTTCCTCAAGCTTCGCGGTCATCAGGCTGGCGATATAGAGCACGATCTCCTTGTCGTAGATCGTCGCCACCCCGTTGGACGACGGGCGCACCTCGATCGAGACCGGGCCGTGATTATAGGCCAGCGGCTTCATCCAGGCGCTTTTGGCCAGCGCAAAGAAGGGGAACGCCATCAGCGAGCGCTCGCCGCGGATCTCACCGATCAACGGGCTGTCGAGCTGGAACAAGTCACGTTGGGGAACGTCCCTGCGGCGCGGCGCTAGGGCTTTCGAGGATGGTTTCTGGGGCGATCCGGAGGGGGGGGGGCTCATTTTGGATTTCCTACTCGAAAGCACGAACTTTTGGGAGGGCGCGCGGGCGACAAGAGGGGAATAGGCGGTAAATGGCTGTTGGATTCGTGCTTTCGAGTAGGAATTCCACGAGCCGCATGTGTTGGTGAACCGGGTTACGCCAAGCGGCGACGCGTCGAGATGTCGACACGTCGGGCATGCTAGGGTCAGGACTCATTGGTCATAGCCAGAAGATGACGGTGGCCGCGAGCGCGACGGCCGAGAAGAAGACGGTTGGGCAGCGGTCGTAGCGAGTGGCGACGCGGCGCCAGTCCTTCAGACGGCCGAACATGATCTCGATGCGGCTGCGGCGCCGGTAGCGGCGCTTGTCGTATCTGACCGGCTCGTTGCGCGATCTGCGGCCCGGGATGCAGGGCTGGATGCCCTTGGCTTCCAGGGCGTCCCTGAACCAATCGGCGTCATAGCCACGGTCGCCAAGCAGCCACTGTGCTTTCGGCAGATCGTCGAGCAAGGCTGCCGCGCCGGTGTAGTCGCTGACCTGCCCGGCGGTCATGAAGAAGCTCAAGGGCCGCCCGTCCGCATCGCTGACGGCGTGCAGTTTGGTGTTCATGCCGCCTTTCGTGCGGCCGATCAGGCGGCCGAGATCCCCTTTTTTACCCGCAGACTCGATGCCGTGCGGTGTGCCTTCAGGTAGGTCGCGTCGATCATGACGGTCTTCGGTACGGCTTCCGCTGCCGCGAGCCCCTCCATCATGCGCAGGAAGACACCCCTCTCGCCCCACCGCTTCCAGCGATTGTAAAGCGTCTTGTGCGGGCCATAGTCCTTCGGCGCATCACACCAGCGCAGCCCGTTGCGATTGACGAAGACGATGCCGCTCAGCACCCGCCGGTCGTCCACCCGCGGCTTGCCGTGGCTCTTGGGAAAGTACGGCTGCAGACGTGCCATCTGCTCATCCGTCAGCCAGTATAGGTCGCTCATCCACGCTCTCCTCACAGAGCCTGAATCAGATCGCGCCTCCCGCATCAATGGGTCCTGACCCTAGGGAGCACCCAAGGCTGTACAGCTCCGCAACCTGCCGCGATTTGTAGCGGCTGCTCTCCCAATCGTCCACTTGGCGCCCCCGCCGAGTCGCACAGCAAGATGCCGGCGGCTAGAGCGGCTATACCAACCGAATGCTTTCAATTACTTTGCTCTAGCGCGCACAATTGGGCACCCAATCTGCGTGCCCACCCTGTGGCTTGCAGTAATGGGGGCGCTTCGCCGTCCACCCGCATCCGCTGGGCAGGATATGGTGCCACCAGTTCCATCGTCTCAGTTAGGGGCGCGCGCTCCTCATCCTCATCGTTCAACAGCAACGGCATCGCCTTTGGTGAGTTGGTCCGACCGGCTGTTCGGCTCAGTCGTCAGGAACGCAAAGACGGCGCCGCTCTCGGCCGTGCGCCAGATCCCGGCGAAGCTGTCGATCGGCCGGCTCGTCGGTTCGGTAGCCGTTTGTTAACCTTTCTTCTTCATTAAGGATGAGCAAGCCGGGATGCCCATCCCCCCATGAACCCGGTTTGTTTCAGGTGCCCCGCCTTCGCCCCGCAAAGCTCGGGCGGGGCACTTGCCTAGACCGTTCGGGCCTTGCCGCAGGCATCCACGATGGTCCGGTGACGCTTGCTCCGTGGCGCTTGTTTTCACGCCACAATGGTCGATCATCACGAGCAGCCCGGCGCTAGCCCGCTGCTGGCTCCGCAAGCACCTCGCATCCATAGGGCCGCGAGCGTCGTGCTTGCGTTGCAGACTTGGTTGCCCCGCCACTGGGCAGGCCCGTCGGGGCTTTGATGAAGTTCAATCATTGCTGATGCCGTCACCCTTCCGGCTTGCGTTGTTAACCATGCGAGACAAGACTGCTATCTGCGAATCGGCGCCCCAGCCTTTCAGGCTAGACCCGCTCGCAACAGGGTTGGCGCGGCGTCTCCACAACACCCCCAAAAGGCGTCGCGCCTGCTTCTTACTCCGGCCGCTTATCTGCGCCTGGGATGCGGTGAAGCTTATCCGCGAACGGCTCGATCTCCACCTCGTTGTCGCTAGCGCCAGGCAGCAGCGCGTCACGCAGCCACGCTGGTTCGGGTGCCTTAATCATTGCTCCTAGTGTTGGTCGTGGAAGCGACGGGCAGACGCCCCGCCAGCGGCTGTCAGCGCGGCGCCTTACCCTCCTTGTGTCACTATGGTTGGATAAGACGCCCTGACTGCCTGCGCAGGTGCGGCGCGTCTTTCGTCCTCGGGATCGGATGGGGCAGCACACCAAGAAAGGTTGGGCCGGAAAGCCGGCGATTGTGGAGAAGGGTCGATGCGCCCGTGGATCATAGTGCGTTCATGGCGGAAATAAGTCCCGCAACGAACGCGCCGCTGACGAATAGCGTTGCCAACCACCACAACAGTTCCTCAGGCTCGTCGTCCATACTGTGAGGTATCTGGAAGGGCTGCATGTAGGACAGCGGTAATTGCCCCCCGACCGCTAAGCCTCGTTCTGTTTGGATCAAACTTGATGTTTACCGTTATTGCTGCGCTCGCAAACGTGATTGCTGCGGGGGCTTCGTTTCAATGCACGCATTCTTCGCCGAGCCTGTGCAGCTTCTCAGGCGCCGCGGCATCGAGACGCCCGGACAAGGCGTACTCATCCATACCTGACAACACCGCCTTCTCTGTGACCATGGCAATCCAGGGCTTCCCCGTCTTTTCGCCGGCCGGGGTCTCGACATTTGGCGGCGTCGCTCCCTCTGCAATGGACGCCTCTGCAGGTCCCTCCCAATGCATCTGCTCCGCACAGCTCCTGCTCGGCAGAGGGAGCCGCTACTTCATCTTCGCTATTGGTAGATCAGATCAGCTCGTTGAACATGTAACGCACGGAGTTGGTATTAGCGCTTGTGTGCCAACGGCTTGCCACGAACGGACTGCAGCTTATCACCCAGCACGCCCGGCCTCAGGATCAAACGGGCTCCTGCCCGCCCGAACCAAGACAAAGCGATCAAATCGAAAAAAAGGCGCGGCGCCCCCGTGGGGTGGGCAATCAAAGCGCCGCGCCTAGTCCGGCTGAGCCTAGAAGCTTTTTACCAGCCGTCCTCTTTTGTGGCATAGAGTCGATCTCTCTGAAAGAACATAAGCTAAAGATACGGTCAAAGCGGTGATTGCCGCATACCTTCAAACGTTCATTTTCTGGTCAAGCGGTTCAGCTTGAGAAACCGCGTGTCGTTTAACAATATGTGAGCGGTTTCTGGTGTGTCCTCGATGCCTTCTCAGCGTCTCGCGTTGTTGAGCCGGGCCCGAGGCGGCATCAGGCTTTACCCAGAACAATGTCCTTTGTGACTCTCGCGCACTCATACGCAGCCTTTGATCCAAGCCGATGAGGAACGCCAGCCACAACACATGTCGACAAGCCGCTTTGTAGACATGTGCACACCTATGCAAAACTGAGATTACAGGAAGCGCTGACCGGCATGATCCTTGAACAGCTCCGCATTGCGGACATAATCAGACAGGATCTGCACCGACTTGTGGCGGCTAACTTCCTGCAGCTTGAAGATCGTCGCGCCTTGCGAGGCGCCTTCGGTGAGGAAGCCCGCCCGCAACGAATGGCCGGCAAATTGTGTCGGATCGTACCCGGCTGCCGCGGCATGCTGTTGCACGAGACGCGCGATTGCACGATCGGACATCGGGGCAGGGGTGAGCGCGCCGCCCCGCGACAATCGGCGGAAGAGAAAGCCGTCACCATGCCCCGCCGCTGCCATCCAGGCGAGTAGCATCGCCTTGGGACGGATCCGCGAGCCTTCCGGGATCGCGATCACCGCGCCGTGCCGCGCCTGATCGGTTTTCGACCGCGCAATTGTAAGCCGCAAGCCTTCGGGCACAATCGTAACATGATCGACCTCCAGCGCGACGATCTCCGATCGCCGCAGCGCGGCAGCCATGCCGATCGCGAGGATCGCGCGGTCGCGCAAGGACCGGAGATCGTCGCCCTCAATGGCGGCAAGCATGTTGCGCAGCGCAGCCGCATCGGCCGGACGCTTCTGGCGCTTGGCGCCGCCATGCTCGGCCCGGATGCCAGCGAGCACCTCGGCGAGCCGCCCGGCGGTCGGCAGCGCGGTCGGCGCCGGATAGCCGCCGGCACGATGATAATGGCCGATCGCCGCAACGCGCCGGTTGATCGTCGACGGATTGCGCCCCGCATCGGCCTGGTCACTGGCAAACACCGCAACAACATCCGGCGTTGCCGGCAACGCGGTCAGACCATGCGCATTGCACCAAGCGGTGAAGATCGCCCAGTCGGACTCATACGCGCGCCTGGTCGCGCCAGCACGCGCCGCCTTGGCATAGGCTGCGGCACGCTCGATCTTGGCATTGAGGATCGCCGGCAGCGCCGGTTGCGCCGGATCGAGCGCAACGAGCGCGGTTTCATGACCGCCATCGGCGGGGTCGAGCATTGGCAGGGAAGGGGACACAGCCATCAATCGCGTCTGCCACGCCGAATTCGGACGCGCCAGCCTTGTGTCCGAGAATGACACTTATCGGACATAGAGCCGCAAAAAAGGTGCGGCGCTGCATCGAAGCGTCGCACCTGATTGTTGAAAAGGAAAACCGACATCCGCTTAGCCGTGGTGACGCTTAAGGTCGCCACTTGCTGCAATGCCGTCATTGTCATAGCTCAATAGAACTAAGCAGCTGCGAGGGTTAGCTCTTGCTGCTTCCTCTTGCGCCGCATCGCTCCGCCAATGGAGCCGAAACCGATCAACATCATTGCCCAAGTCGATGGCTCGGGAACTGCTGGAACGGAACCGATATCGACTGTCCCGTACCTGATCGTGCCACCAGCGACAATGAACTCACCAGCACCGTCCCCATAAAACGAAACGGTTTTAAAGGTGTTCGAACTGTCGATAGCTCCCACAAAGTTGTAGAAGCCTTGACCGGCAGGGATACCGGGATTGTCGTTGCTGTCGTTGGCAGTTGCAACGAGACGTGTTGCTCCTCCATCAAATGCAATATAGAGAGATGAAGGATAGCAGCAGGTCGCCCAATCGCCGATTTCTAAACCAAAGGCGTTAATGGGATTCGCGAAAGAGAATGTCAGACCTGACGAGGGAAATGGAGAGTCTGGATCGATTCCAATCGAGTCTCCACCGATAGCCGAGCCTGAGGTATTGGTGCTCACCGGCAAGTAACCACTGTCTATAGACCTGAAACTGCCGTCAGTAGAGCTTATGGTGTATCCGCTGCGCACCCAGGAGCTTCCCAAAGACAGATTGGAAAGCGTAGCAAGCGTAACAGTACCACCATTGCTAGTTATAGTGTTGTCAAATGCCGTAGTTTGGTTCTTTACTGGCCCGTTCTGAATGGCTTGCCCGATCGCTGGTGAGGAACTTGCCATTACAGCAATGACTGCAGCCGCAACCATAGATTTCTGGTTCTTCATGCCGATTCCCCTTTTTTATCAAGGAGTTCCTTGACCCGTGGAATGCTTCGCCAGGACAATGTAGGAAGGTTGCGTGGCAGCTACGCAGAACAGATTGGTGCGACCCGACTCGTATGGTTAATGGAATGATATGCACGAGATCAAAGAAAGTAAAATGCTATTAAACAGGGGGAGATCAGCATTGTATGAGCAGAATGGTGTTGAACCGCACTTTTTGTTCGTCATGGGGATTTGGATAGTATGCCCGCAGTCCAGCTTCCCATGGTGATCTGGATCAGATTGTCGACTCGGCGTGGAGCAGGTAATCATGGTTGTTGATCCCTCGCCAGACGTCGGTTCGGATACTCTGTTTTTGCGCCAGTGGCGCGTACCATGGCACTCTCATATTGTGCCGATCACCTTGAGCTTGGTGCTTGCCGTGATCTTTTTCTGGGGCGGTGTACCGCTCGCTTCTCATTGGGCACTCTCCTGGCGAGCCATCGAGAATGGACGAGTAATGCCGCTCGTCCTGCATGTGTTTGCGCATGGCGGGTGGTTACACGTGCTTTTGAACCTAAGTGCGCTCCTCTTCCTCAGTGCGCCGTTGATATCGCGACTGGGCCAGCCACCGTTGGCTTGGGTACGCTACCTCTACATGCTGATCGGAAGCGGCATTTCGGGAGGGGTACTCTTCCTCCTGGTCAATCGCGACTCAGGTGCATCCGTGCTGGGCATTTCAGGGGCGGTGTTTGGTCTTGTGGCCGCCTTGGCGCGCGTGCACCCCGCGACCGGAAATCTGGTCAACGTACGATCACAAAGAACTTGGCTGCTGGTTAAGTTCTTTGTCCAAAACCACCTGGCGCTGTTCCTGCTCTTGGCGATCATGGCTGTCCTTTCCGGGCGGTGGGTAGGACTTGCCTGGGAAGCCCATTTGGGCGGCCTGCTGTTCGGCTTCTTTGCCACGCCACTGTACCTTGAGCGATCCGACAAATAGCAGGCCGCATGAGTAGCCCCTAGTTTTCTAGACGCCTTCCGCTTTCAAAATCTGCTGCCGCTCGAACTTGACTGGTGACAGCATGC
>NZ_JBIQEU010000031.1:0-14279 GCF_045369765.1 Sphingomonas olei | reverse complement strand
CACAGTCCACCAAACCCGGCCGTTCCGGTGTGCCACTTACCGCTGACAGGACGTGCCAATCAGCGCTGACATTTACAACGAGCGTTGAGGGCGCTGTCGCGAAACTCAGCACATTTGCGACAGGCGAGCGGAAGCTGCCGATTGGCAAGCATGCCACTATCGCCCGTTCACAGGCTCAACGCGGTCGCTCATAAGCAGCCACAACGTTCGCGTTGAGGTATCCGATGCCCGCTTCCCTGTTCGACCGGATTGGCCTTTGTGTACCCATCGTGCAGGCTCCCATGGCGGGAGTGTCCACGCCTGCCCTTGCAGCCGCGGTGTCCAACGAGGGTGCGTTGGGCTCGATCGGAGTTGGAGCGACGGACGCTGCCGGCGCGCGCGCCATGATCGAAGAGACACGTTCGCGAACCGATCGCTACTTCAACGTCAACCTGTTCGTCCATCAGCCCGCTCAGCCGGATGCAGCTCGGGAGACGGCATGGCTGGAGTTCCTCCAACCTCTGTTCGCCGAGTTCGGTGCCCAGCCGCCTGCGACGCTCCGCACGATCTACAAGAGCTTCGCCGAGGATCCCGACATGCTGGCGATGCTGCTCGATCTGGCGCCGCCCGTGGTCAGCTTTCACTTTGGATTGCCGCCCGCCGACACGCTCTCGGCGCTGCGCTCGCGCGGCATCACCCTCATAGCGACCGCGACGAGCCTTGAGGAAGCAGTCGCGATCGAGGCGGCGGGAATCGACGCGATCGTCGCACAGGGAATCGAGGCGGGCGGGCATCGCGGCGTCTTCGATCCAACAGGCCATGACGACGCGCTCAGCATGGGCGTGCTGACACGGTTACTGGTACGAAAATCAAGGTTGCCGGTGATCGCGGCGGGCGGGATCATGGACGGTGCCGGCATTGCTGCCGCGCTCGATCTCGGCGCAGCCGCAGCGCAGCTCGGCACTGCGTTTGTGGCCTGCCCCGAGTCCGCTGCGGACGCGGCCTATCGCGCTGCCCTGACCGGCCCTGGCGCCTACCACACCACGCTGACATCGCTGGTTTCTGGTCGCCCGGCGCGCGCGCTGGCCAATCGCTTCACGGCACTGGCCGATCAGCTCGCTGAGCAACTGCCGCCCGCCTACCCCACCGCCTACGACGCCGGGAAGGCACTCCACGCCGCTGCCAAGGCGCGGGGCGAGCATGGCTTCGGCGCGCAATGGGCGGGACAGGGGGCCCCGCTCACCCGCGCCATGCCTGCCGCGGAACTAATTCACGCCCTGCAAGCGGAACTGGAATGCTGCCGAGCTTGTCCGAGTCCAAATCAAGGCACGTGATAGGGCGGTGCCGAGCCAGAGACCACACGATCCGCCCAATCTGTCGCTTGCAGGGACATACGCGACGACAGGAAGTCAGGACTTTGGCGACGGGTTACCGCTGTGGCGCAATCGCGATGCTGGACAGATCGGTTGCTGCATCGACCGGCACGCCGGCTTGCTTGCGTTCGGAGTAGCGATCGACCAGCTGGGCGGCATGGGGCCGCATCAGCACGGTGAAGCGCACCAACTCCTCCATCACGTCCACGATACGATCATAATAGCTCGACGGCTTCATGCGGCCGGCCTCATCGAACTCTTTGTAGGCCATCGCGACCGAGGACTGGTTCGGGATGGTGAACATTCGCATCCAGCGGCCGAGCAGACGCAGCGTGTTGACCGCGTTGAACGACTGCGATCCGCCGGACACCTGCATCACGGCCAGCGTGCGTCCCTGGGTCGGGCGCATTCCTTTCATCTCCAGCGGCAGATGATCGATCTGCGCCTTCATGATGCCGGTGATCTGGCCGTGCCGCTCCGGACTGCACCACACCTGACCTTCTGACCACAACGCCAGTTCGCGCAGTTCGTGGACGGCAGGATGATCGTCGCCCGGTACCTGATCGGGTAGCGGCAGCGTCGAGGGATCGAATATCCGTGTTTCGGCGCCAAACAGGCGTAACAGGCGGGCGGCTTCCTCAGCCGCGAGCCGCGAGAACGACCGTTCGCGCAGACTTCCGTAGAGCAGCAGGATACGCGGCGCGGGATCGTTCGGGCCGAGGCCCAGCGCGGGGCGCTCACGGATGAACGCCGGATCGAGCGCCGGCAGATGGTCAGGTTCGGACAAGTCGCGGAGAGGCATCAGGCGATCCCAATTCGCAGCGCGAGGGCCGCAAGCGTGATGAGTAGGACGGGGACGGTAAGCGTCACTCCGACGCGGAAGTAATAGCCCCACCCGATCCGCACGCCTTTCTGCCCGAGGACATGGAGCCACAGAAGCGTTGCAAGCGATCCGATCGGCGTCAGCTTGGGGCCAAGGTCGCAGCCGATCACGTTGGCGTAGATCATCGCTTCCTTGACCGCGCCCGTAGCATGGGCCGCGTCGATCGACAGCGCGCCGACCAGCACGGTCGGCATGTTGTTCATCACCGACGACAGGACAGCCGCGATCACGCCGGTGCCAAGCGCTGCGCCCCACACACCACCTTGCGCGGTCCGATCGAGCAGCGCGGCCAGGTGGTCCGTAAGGCCCGCATTTCGCAGGCCATAGACAACGAGGTACATGCCCAGCGAGAAGATCACGACCTGCCACGGCGCACCGCGCAGCACCTTGCCGGTCTGGATCACATGGCCCCTGCCTGCGATCACCAGCAGCAGGATTGCACCGGCAGCAGCAACGGCACTGATCGGCACGCCGAGCGGTTCGAGCAGGAAGAAGCCGGCAAGCAGCAGTGCAAGCACGACCCAACCGGCGCGGAAGGTCGCGCCATCGCGGATCGCTTCGCTCGGGTGTCGGAGCGCGCCCACGTCATAGGCTTGCGGAATGTCGCGGCGGAAGAACAACAGCAGCGCACCCAGCGTGGCGGCGATCGACACCAGATCGACCGGTACCATCACGGACGCATACTCGCCGAAGCCGATCCCGAAGAAGTCGGCCGACACGATGTTGACGAGGTTTGAGACGACCAGCGGCAAGCTGGCCGTGTCGGCGATGAAGCCGGCGGCCATGACGAAGGCGAGCATCGCCTTGGTGCCGTATCCCAGCGCCCGCAGCATGGCGATGACGATAGGCGTCAGGATCAGCGCCGCACCGTCATTGGCGAATAGCGCGGACACCGCAGCGCCGAGCAGCACGACGAGCGCGAACAGCAGTTTGCCGTTGCCCCTACCCCAGCGGGCGACATGAAGCGCCGCCCATTCGAAGAATCCGGCTTCATCGAGCAGCAGGCTGATGACGATGATCGCGACGAATGCACCCGTCGCGTTCCAGACAATGTCCCACACCACCGGCACGTCGGACAGGGAGACGACGCCAGCCAGCAGCGCCACGACGGCCCCGCCCACCGCGCTCCATCCGATGCCCAGACCCCTGGGCTGCCAGATGACGAGCGTGATCGTGGCGACGAAGATCAGGACGGCAAGGAGCATCAGGCGATGCGCTGGCCCGACGCGTCCACCACCTGTTCGCCGTCCTCCTTCACGAAGGCGCCGAGCTGGCCCGCCGGCAGCAGATCAAGCACCGCCTCGGAGGGGCGGCAGAGCTTCACACCGAGCGGCGAAACGACCAGCGGTCGGTTGATGAGGATCGGGTGCTCCATCATCGCATCGATCAGCGCGCCTTCGGACAGCGACGTGTCGCCCAGACCCAGTTCAGCATAGGGCGTCCCCTTTTCGCGCAGCAGATCTCGCGGGGTCATGCCGGCTCGGTCGATCAACTCGACCAGCAGCGCGCGCGCGGGCGGGGTTTTCAGATACTCGACAACGTGTGGCTCGATGCCGGCGTTGCGGATCAGGCCAAGGGTGTTGCGGGAGGTGCCGCACTCAGGGTTGTGATAAATGACGATGTCGACAGCCATGCGGGCGTCCTTTCAGCAGCAGGGAGCGAGTTCGGCGACGAGCGGCGCGCACAACTCCGCGTTGCCGGCACAGCAATCCTTGACCAGGAACAGTGTCAGTGCGCGCAGGCCGTCCAGATCGGCTCGATAGATGATGGATCGACTGCGCCGCTCGGAGCGGACGAGGCCGGCGCGGGCAAGAATGCCGAGGTGCGCCGACATGGTGTTTTGCGGCACGTCCAGCTGGCGTGCGATTTCACCCGCGGCAATGCCCTCTGGTTCATGGCGCACCAGCAGCTTGAAGGTATCTAGGCGCGTGCCTTGTGCAAGCGCCCCCAAGGCAGAGATGGCCGAATCAGAATCCATATATCTAGCATAGCAGATATATATCCGCCACCAAAGCCGGCACTGTTGCGACGCTTGGAAGTCAGGATCTGCGCGACAAGCATGAGTCGAGCCGTTCACAGGTGGGATTGCTATCCTGACCACACGTCCTCTATCCATCATGTTCACACGCGAACACGTTCAGGTGGCCACATGAAGACCATATCTATCATCAGCCAGAAGGGTGGAGCGGGTAAGACCACGCTTGCGATCCACCTTGCCGGCGCTGCCACCAGTGCGGGTCTGTCTGCGCTGATCCTCGACGCGGACCCGCAAGCGACCGCCAGCCAGTGGAATCACTGGCGAGGCGGCGCGGACCCTGAGGTCGTGGATTGTGCCTCCCCTACCCTCCTTCCGCGCAAGGTGCAGCAAGCGGCCGATCTAGGCGCGGATCTGGTCATTATCGACACGCCCCCACACGCGGACATTATGGCGCGCGAGGCGTGCAAGGCCGCGGACCTGATCCTCATTCCGTGCCGTCCCCAGGCCTTCGACTTGTCAGCGGTCGAAACGACGGCCGAGCTGGTGAAGGCAGCAGGTAAGCCGGCCTTCGTGCTCTTCATGGGCGGCCCTCAGCGTGCACCAACTACTTACCGGGACGCGCGCGAGTTGATCGAGGGCAGCGAAGGCGTGGAGGGCATGGGCGTGCCGGTCGCGCCCGTCATGCTCACTATGCGCGCGATCTATCACCACAGCACGGCGCAAGGGAAAACCGCGATGGAGGCGGAGCCGGACGGCAAGGCGGCGGAGGAGATTGCTGCGCTATGGACGTGGACACGAGAACGTGTGAACTTGTCCACAGGTAAGAAGAGCAGGAAGAAGCGAGGCTGACATGAGCAAATTTGGTGCCATGAGGCAGCAGCGCGCAGAACGCGCGAAGGTGGAGCCGAGCGCCTTGGCTCCTCCCATCGAGGATGCGGCGCCGGTCCGATCGGCGGCGCGGCAGGGCAAGAAGGCGGTGAGCGCATACTTCAGCCCGGAGGTCAGCCGGGGCCTAAACGTGCTAGCGGCGGAGAACGGAACTACCCTCCAAGCCTTGATGGGCGAGGCGATCGACCTCCTGATGCGCCAGTACGGCAAGCACCCGTTCGGGGAACGGTGACGTAGCTACGAAAGAGGAGGGGGTGAAGCATCTATGGGTGAGCCGCTGCCTCCCGGCGAGCGTCTGCCGGTCCATCAGGTCACTGCCGGACTGAGCACCAAAGCAGACCAAATCCGTGGCCTCGCGCGAGCTGGGTACTTGCGTACGGAAATCGCTGTCCAACTCGGCATTCGTTATCAACACGTTCGGCAGGTTCTCGAACGCTCAGGGATCGATCTGGGCCGGAAGCAACGCGCCAATGCCTCCGGTCCGGAATTTCGATCGCTGGCCAAGGAACGGCCGAAGCCTGAGGCGGCTATCGCAAACGAGCCGATCCCGGCTTCCCGCCTTATTGACGCAGGGTTCATTCGGATTGGGCAGTGGACTTCGATCAGCGATGAGGCTTTTGAACCTGATTGCATCGTGCCGGCAGACGCCGGTGTCTATGCGTTCGTGGTGGACGGGATCATCCGCTATATAGGACTGACCCAGCGTGGTTTGCGGGGCCGCATGGCACATTATGTTCGCGGTCACGCCCGGCAGCGCACTAGTGCGCGCATCAAAGGCCTTATCCTGACGGCGCTTAATGCAGGCAGCCGTGTCGAGATCCTGATCGCGACCCCTGAGGACACAACGTGGAACGGGCTTCCGGTGCTGACCGCGCCAGGGTTGGAAGCGGGGTTGATCCGAATGATCCGGCCTGATTGGAACATGCAAGGGCTGGGTGAGTGAGCGTCATCTGAGGTAGCGCCCAGATTGTTGCATGCTCACGTGTTGACGTGTGGACACGATATCATGACGGCATGTGAACACGCAGCCTGTAAACCTGGCAGCAGGCTTTTCGGTGAGTTTTGGGGTAGCGGCTCACCTTTCGGTCGGCGCGCTAAAATCCACCAGCACCGGCAGCTCGGCTGCCAGCCCGCGCATCTTGGCGCGACGGACGACGCTGTGCTGGTCGATCAGGCTTTGCGCGTCCCGCTTCCCGCTGGAAGTTTTCGGGAACCAGTGGAGCGCAATCCGCTCGACTTTGCGGCCCTTTTTGATGGGGGTGAAATCGACGTAAAAGGGGCAGAGCTTGTTGATCTCCTCTACCGCCACCTTGAGGCAGTATTTATTGAGATCGGCGAACCGCTCCAGCTTGCCAGCGGGCACGTTGAGCAGCCCGCGCAGCTCCTCAATCGTAAACTCCTCCGTCTGCTTGTATTCGAGGCCGATCCGTCGCTCGATCATCTCGTAGAGGCACAGGGCGTATTTAGACTCGAAGCAATACATCACCTGCGTCTTGAGACGGGCATACACCTCGCTGTTCCGCAGGATTTCGATCAGTTCCTCAGGGATGCGGTAGTGGAGGAAGCCGTCCTTCTCCAAGCTTTCGTCGCTCGGGCCGAGGAGCTGCACACGGCGCTTGTAGCTCTTGCCGCTCTTGCGGATGGTGACGATTGCGATCGTGCCCATCAGGCGGAGCAGGGAGGCCTCAATCCGCTCGTTACCTTGATGCGTGCCTTTCAGCGCCGACTTGGCAATCCGATGGACGATCGGTTCGCCGATCCGCTCCCAGGCATTGGCGATCAGCAGATTGTAGGTTCGGCGATCGGCGAGAGTGAGGGGACTTAGCTCGACAATATCGACCAACTCGCCCGGCTTTACGATCTCGCCATAATGAGAGGGATTGAAGGGGTTGCCCTTGCCTCGCTGAGTTAGGGTGCGGAACGATCCATCTGCAAGCGTGGGCTGGGGCATGGGCGTGTCTCAAAGGTGAGCGGTAGCTATTGCTGCGCTCACCTTAACACGAAAAGTGAGTTGGGCAATCTAGTTGGCTCCCCGATCTACGGTGAGGAGATACCCCAAAACTCACCGTCAATTTCCTGGATACCCTAAGGCTCACCAGAATCGACCCGAACGCTCACCTTAAGCCGCCCCAACGCTCACCGATGGTTACCCCAAGGCTCACGCGAATCGGCCCTAACCCTCACCATTAGAGCTGATTTCTGTCGGTTTTCCGCGGCCTTCGAGCGCCTGAATCTTGAATCTAGAAGAATAATTGAATCAGAAGGTGACGGGTGAGTTTTGGGGTAAGCCACTCCTGTGGACAAAGCACAGGCAAATGCAGAATTGACCTATCGGCCAATGCGCCTTTGATCCGTGCCGGCTATCGCCGTCACCAGCGCGGCCTGACGGCCGCAGGGCTTCCCAGAGAAGCCAGGCGGAACCGGTGGTGTGTGCCTTCAGCGTTCCGCCAGCGGAGAAGGCGGTGAGGCGCCACCCCAAAGCTCACCTTTCGTCTTCCGGGGATCGGTGTGTGCGATCACGCCGGATCGAACAGGCCGGCGAACTCGCGCTGGTCATAGTAGCGGACCTTGCTGGCCCACAGCGGGCGCTCGCCCTGGCGCAGCAACAGGAGCGTGTCGGCGGGCATCCGCATGATTTCGTCCGGCGTGACGAGCCGCCGCGCCGTGACGTGCGTGCTGAGGCTCTCCGAGGGACCGGCGCGATTATCTCCCCAGCCAGTACCGCGCGACGTGCTGAGGGTCGCATATTCCAGCGTCGTGTCGCCGATCGTGCGTGAGAGCATGTCGGCGGTGGCATGGTCGTTGACCCCGAACGTCTGGACCACGCCGGCATTGGACAGGAAGGTGCCGGCGCGCTCGCCATAAAGTGCGCGGAGCTGGTGCATGTCCTGGAGGATCGGCCAGAGCTGAAGGCCGTAACCCGCCATCAGCCCCATCGCGCGCTCTACCGGCTCCAATCGGCCGAGCGCGGCGAACTCATCGAGCAGGAACAGCACCGGGCGTTCGGGCCGGGTAGGGGAGCGGGCCATGTCGGTGACGGCCTGCGCGACCAGCAGCCGAAGCCACCGCGCATATGTATCGAGCCGGTCGGGCGGGAGGCACAGGAACACGGTGCCGGGCCGCTCCTTCAGGTCCGCGAAGCTGAAATCGGCCGCGGACGTGCTTTCGACCAGGCGCGGGCTGTCGAGAAAGTGGGTGTGGCGCTGCGCTGACGACAACACGCCCGCGGCCTCGCGATCGGACTTGCCGAGGTGGCGGTTAGCGGCGCGCGCGATCAGGCCATGCGCGCCGGTGCTGGCCTGCATCGCCGCCAGCAGCGCGGCGAAGGCGGCGGGATCGCGGGTGAGTTTGTCGCGCACGGTGGCGAGCGTGGCGCGGGCAGGGGGCTCGTGGACGACGGTGTGCAGGATCACGCCGGCGATCAGCGCCTTGGCTTCCTCGTTCCAATGCGCCTCGCCGCTCTGCCCCGGCGCGTCATGTACCAGCGCGTCGGCGATCGTCTGCGCATCTTCCGCGAGGTCCGGGCTTGTCGGGTCGAGCTGCGCGAGGGGGTTGTAGCGGGCTGCCGGGCGCCCTGAGACCCCGAAGGGTCCAGGCACCACACAAGGCCCTTCCTCGCCCTCGCACGAGCCGTGACGCGGGCATTCTCGCCCTTGGGGTCGATGCAGACCACCGAGGGGTCGAGCATCAGCAGGTTGGGGATGATCGTGCCGACGCCCTTGCCAGATCGGGTGGGTGCGATCGTCAACAGGTGCGCCGCGCCGTCATAGTGGAGCAGCTTGCCGGACTCCTTGCCGCGGCCGATCAGGAGATCCCCGTTCGCTTCCAGCTTGCGCACGTCGGCGCGGTCGCCGAAGCGGGCCGAGCCCAGCAGCTCGTTCCTGCGGTTGGCCCCACGGCTGTTGATCCACCAGGTCGCGCCGATCAGTCCGACCAGGACGAGGAACGACACCGTGCCGGAAATCTGCCCGACGCCGAAGATGCCTTCCAGCCACCGCGCCGTCGCATAGGCGGCGACGAACGCGACGACGATCGCGAGCCGCCAGCTGATCGGCCGACGCCCACCGATGAGCGGCCCCGCCATCAGCTGACCCGTTCCAGTGGGGTGATCGCCAGCGCCGCATCGGCGTCGGGATGGTCGAGCAGCTTGAGGATGATCTGAGTAGCGAGGGCAGGGGGCACGGCCTCGTCGCGCAGCATGTCGAACAGCAGGTGCTCGTCCGTCTCCAGCGCCATGCCTTCGATGGCGAGGTTGGCGCGCGAGTCCGCATCATCGTCGCGCCACATGGCAACTTCGGCCGGCGTGCCGCGCACGAAATCCAGCGCGCGGACTTGCCTGCGGATCGCCTCAATATCCAGTAGCGCCATCGCCTTTCTCCATCGCTTCGCTTTCCGCGTCGAACGCGCGTCTGCCGCGCCGCTTCCAGAGCGCGAGCGTGTCGTCGGCATCGTCGCCGCGAGCGCGGCCGACCATCTCCAGCAGCGCGCCATAAATGGTCGCGCGATCGTCATCGGCGAGTTCGACCAGGCCGGCCTTCTGGACGAGGCCGCCCAGCTCGATCAGGTGGCGGGTGCGTTCACGGCGTTGCACGACCCAGCCTCGCGTATCGCTACGACGCCGCGCCGCTTCCAGACGCTGGATCAGCGCCCGGTTCCGCCGCTGCGCTGTCGCTGTTGCCGCCAGCAGTCCGGCTAGCTTTGCGCGAGCGCCGCTGAAAGAACGCGGCGCCCTTCGCACGCCACGCCTCCTTCGCTTCCGCGTCCTTGGAGGCGACTGCATCAAGCAGCGCGCCGGCGAGCGTTTCCATGTCGAGCGCATCGGCGCCGGTGGCGGTGACAAGCTGGCCGAGTTGTTCGACACGGCGCGCCTTGATCGTGCGCGCGCGCTCCTCAAGGGCCTTCAGTTCCGCGTCATAGTCGCGCACCTTTCGCATGGTGCTTTCTCCTCCGCCTCAGGATCACCGCAGCCTAGCAAACCGGGTGGGACAGGCAACCCACAAGTGAAGCGCGGGACAGTCAATCAGGAGAAGCGAAGCGGATTATGAGTGCGCGCTTATACGTCGTTGCCGACGTGCGCTAAGAAGTGCATTATGCCGGTCGCGATGGCGATCTATCATTTCAGCGCCAAGGTCATCAGCCGCGCGAGGGGCTCCAGCGCCGTCGCGTCCGCTGCCTATCGCTCGGCATCGCGACTGTTCGACGAGAAGCTGAACCGCCACCACGATTTCTCGAACAAGGCCGGCGTGATCCACTCCGAGGTGCTGTTGCCGCAGGGCGCGCCAGAGCGTTTAAACGACCGCACCATGCTCTGGAACGAGGTGGAGGAAGGCGAGAAACGCAAGGACGCGCAGCTTGCCCGTGAGGTGGAGTTCTCGATCCCGCGCGAGATGGATCAGCAGCAGGGCGTGAGCCTCGCCCGCGATTTCGTGCAGAAGCAGTTTGTGGATCGCGGAATGGTCGCGGACCTCAACGTGCATTGGGACAAGGCGGACGACGGCACCCCGAAGCCGCACGCGCATGTCATGATGACGATGAGGGAGGTGGGGCCGGAGGGGTTCGGCAAGAAGGTCCGGGGCTGGAACGGCACCGAGCTGTTGCAGGAGTGGCGCGAGGCGTGGGCGGCCCATGTCAACGAGCGCATGGCCGAGCTGGGACTGGAGGGCCGGATCGACCATCGCTCCTATGCCGATCAGGGCATCGCGCTGGAGCCGCAGCACAAGATCGGGCCGATGGGAACGCGGCGTCTGGAGGAGGACGAGCCGCACCGGCGCGCCGACGATCATCTCCGGATCGCGCGCGAGAACGGCGAGAAGATCGTCGCGGACCCGAATGTCGCGCTCGACGCGATCACGCGGCAGCAGGCCACCTTCACCACCCGCGATCTCGCGGTGTTCGCGTTCCGCCATTCGGACGGCAAGGAGCAGTTCGACCGGGTGATGGCGGCGGTGCGCGCCAGTCCCGAGCTGGTGGCGCTGGGCAAGGACGGACGCGATCAGGAGCGCTTCACCTCCCGCGACATGATCGCGACTGAGGCGCGGCTTGAGCGGGCGGGAGACGAGCTGGCAATGCTCCGGGGTCATGGTGTCCCGGCAGTAATGCGTAAGCGAGGGAGTCCTGCCGGGACAGAGGGTTTAACGCTCAGCGGCGAACAAAGTGCCGCGCTGGCGCATATCACCAGGCCGGAGGATCTGTCGGTGGTGATCGGCTATGCCGGCACGGGTAAATCGACGATGCTGGGTGTTGCGCGCGAGGTGTGGGAGCAGGCAGGCTACCAGGTGCGCGGCGCGGCCCTGTCGGGCATCGCGGCCGAAAATCTGGAAGGGGGATCGGGTATCCAGTCCCGTACCATCGCCAGTCTTGAACATGCATGGGCGCAGGGGCGTGACCAGCTGTCCCGCAATGACGTGCTGGTGGTGGACGAGGCGGGCATGATCGGCACCCGCCAGATGGAGCGGGTGCTGTCGCATGCGCGTGATGCCGGCGCCAAGGTGGTGCTGGTAGGCGATCCCGAGCAGTTGCAGGCGATCGAAGCAGGTGCTGCGTTCCGGTCGATTGCCGAGCGCCATGGCGCAGCCGAGATCACCGAGGTTCGCCGGCAGCGTGATGACTGGCAGAAGGACGCGACCAGGGCACTGGCTACCGGCCGCACGGCCGAGGCGCTGCACGCCTATGAGAGCCGGGGCATGGTCCAGGCGGCCGACACACGCGAGGGCGCGCGCGCCGCGCTGGTCGATGGCTGGGATCGCCAGCGCCAGGCGGAGCCGGGCCAGAGCCGCATCATTCTCACCCATACCAATGCCGAGGTGCGGGAGCTGAACCAGGAAGCGCGCGAGCGGGTGCGCGCATCGGGCGGGCTGGGCGAGGATGTGGGCGTCACGGTCGATCGTGGGCGGCGCGAGTTCGCATCCGGCGACCGGATCATGTTCCTGCGCAACGAGCGTTCGCTTGGCGTGAAGAACGGCACGCTGGGCACGCTGGAGCAGGTCAGCGAGGGCCGCATGGCGGTGCGGCTCGATGGCGGCAGCCGGGTCGCGTTCGGCCTCAAGGACTATGCCCATGTCGATCATGGCTATGCCGCGACCATCCACAAATCGCAGGGCGTGACCGTCGATCGTGCGCATGTGCTGGCGACGCCGGGCATGGACCGGCACGGCGCGTATGTCGCCTTGTCGCGGCACCGCGACGGCGTGCAGCTCCATTACGGCCGCGACGACTTCACCGATCAGCGCCAGCTCGCCCGCGTCCTGTCGCGCGACCGCGCCAAGGACATGGCCGGCGACTATGCCGTGCCGTCCGACAATGACCGGGCGCGCGTGTTCGCCGAGCGGCGCGAGATCCGGTTTCAGGAACTCGCGCGGGAGATCGCCACCAAGGTGCGCGATAAGGCCAAGGGCATGTTCGACGGCTTCCGGCCCAAGCCGACGCCGGAGAAGGCGTCCGCGTTCGAACGGGAGCCCGTAACCGGCGGGAAGCCTGGCCAGGACAAGGCGATCGAACGCTATGCGCGCGCCGCGGCCGATATAAGCCGGATGCGCGCCAAGGGCCTGCCGGTGCTGCCTCATCAGGAGAGCGCGTTGCGCAAGGCTGGCGATGCGCTGGACGCGAGCCGTCCCCATGCCGCGCGCGACCTCGCTTCCGCGCTCCGGCGCGGTCCGAAGCTGATCGAACAAGCCGCCGGCGGCAACACCGGCGGAGCGGCGCGCGCGATGGCCGAGGAGCAGCGCGTGCGGCTCGACCCGGAGGCACGCGCGGGCCGCTTTGTGGAAGCCTGGAAGGCGATGCAGCGCGACCGGGCCGCCCTGGAGCGGGCGGGCGACCGTGCCGGCGCGGAGCGGTTGCGCGGCAACATGGCGAAGGTCGCCGGCGCGATCGGGCGCGATCCGCAGCTGGAATCCGCGCTGCGCCGCCGCGCGCCCGAGCTGGCGCTGAAACTGGAGAAGGACCGCGCGGTCGGTGACGCGCTGGCGAAGTCGCTGGGACCGGATCGCGAGCGTGACCGGGGAATGAGCCGATAGAAGGTGTGCTTTCGGGGGTGAGAGGGAGGCAGAATGAGCGACGACGAGCATGAACCCGAGACAGCCCAAGAAGCCTTTGCGCGAGTGGAGAGCGAGCTGGCGCTGCTGCGCCGCGCCGTTGAGCGCATGGCAGTCGAGCGCGCCGAACTCCCCGAGCAGCCCGACTATAGCGAGACGCTGGCGGACATGGTGCAGAAGATCGACGTCACCTTGGAGCGCGTCGACGCGCTGGTGGCGGCGGTCAGGGACGGAGCGAGCCCGCGCTATGTCGTTGACCGGATCGTTACAGGGGAGGGCGGCGCCCGCGCCGAGGACCGGCGAATGATCGCAACCGCAGCCGCAGACCTGAAGGACGCGACCCGCGTGCTTCAGCGTGCCGTCGCATCGGCGCGTCGCGGCGATGAGCAGAACCGCTGCCTGATGTGCACGACGATCGGCGGAGCGGTGCTCGGCATGGTGCTTTGGGCGGCTTTCGCTGGCGTTGTCGCGCGCGCCGTGCCGGCGAGCTGGCAATGGCCCGAGAAGATGGCGGCGCACGCGCTCGACATGCCGATGTGGGAAGGCGGGCAGCGCATGATGCAGGCCGCTTCACCCAGCGCGTTCGCGGCCCTCGCGGCAGGCGATCGGATCGTTGCTGCCAACCGTGAGGCACTGGAGGCGTGCCGGAAGCGGGCGGGTCGGGCGCGGGAGACCGTTCGATGCACCGTGAACGTGGAAGCAGGCCAGAGCCGTAGCGCCGGCAGTTGATAGGCTAAAAGCGCGGAGGTTTGATCGTCATGGTTGAAGCGTTCGGTTGGTCGACACCGCTTTGGCAGATAGTCCTTCGCGCAACCGTCGTTTATGTTGCGCTCGTGCTCCTCCTGCGCATCGTGGCGAAGCGGAATGTAGGGAACATATCTCCCAACGATATTCTGACGCTGGTCATCGTTGGCGGCATGGGTACCGATGCCATTATGGGCAGGTCTACCTCGGTCGGCGATATCCTGCTGTTCATCGCCGTTGTCGTCTTCTGGGCTTATGTGCTGGACAGCCTCGAATACCATGTTCCTGCTGTCCGATGCCTGCTTCGCGACAGGAACACGATTCTGGCCCAGTCGGCCCGAAGCTGCGATTTTGGCCATGTTGAAGAACAAAGATTGAACATGGCGATCTACCAGGCTCGC
>NZ_JBIQEU010000030.1:0-17053 GCF_045369765.1 Sphingomonas olei | reverse complement strand
GACCACCGGGATGAGGGGTCCCTTTTCGACGCCGATCACCCCGCTACCGGGGTCCCTTTTCCACGCCGATCCACAGCGGATCACGTTGCACTCAACAGCGGACTAACTTCGCTCGACCGCGAGGCGCCCTGCGAACGGGCGATATAGGCTTCGGCCTTTTCGCTCTCGTTGGAGAGCGTGGTGACAGTCGCCTTCATGCTGTCGAGAGCCTTCAGCTTGAACTCATCGACAGCATCCATGGTGGCGTAGATGTTTGCGAAGGCGCGCTGGAGAACCTCGACCTGGATCGTTGCCGAGGCGGCCTGCTCATGAATGCGGCTGGTGTTGTCGCGCAGCAGGTTGCCGGTGGAGTCGATGATGTTCGCCCTCGTCGAGTTCAGGGATTCGATCTGCTGGAGAACGAGGCGTTGGTTCGTCAGGGCCTGCGCAACGGTGACAGCCGTGCGGAGTGCGCTGATCGTGGTCGTGCAGGCGCGATCGACGCCCTTGATGAGCTCAACGTTGTTCTTCTTGATCAGATCGAGCGCGAGATAGCCCTGAACCGTCACGGCCATCTGCGTGAGCAGATCGGTCTGTCGCTGACGAACATAGAACAGCGCGGTCTCGCGGATGGCTTTGGCCTTCGCAGGATCCGCGTGGTCGAGATCGTTGGCCTTGTCCCCAAGCTTGGTGTCGAGCGATTTGGCGATGACGATCATCTGCTCGAGCTTGCCCATCAACTCCCACATCTTGGCGCGCTCACTGTCGACCGCGATGTTATCCTGCAGCAGCTCGTCCTTGCCGCGGGTCAGGGCGCTCAAGATGCCCTGGATGTGTCCCTGCGCCGACGTGTAGCGGTCGAAGTAAGCCGTCAGTTTGTTGCCGATGGGAATGAGGCCGAGCAGCTTGCGCGGCTTGAGGAGATTCCCTTCACGGCTAGGATCGAGCCGCTCGACAACCTGGCGCAGCTCGACCAGGGAATTGCCGACGCCGCCGTCGATCGACTTGGTTGAGCGATCGAGGAAGCGGTTCGACTGTCCGGCGAGAGCGTTGATTTCCTTCTGACCGATGTTCGTCAGCTGGTTCACCTTTGCACCGAACTCGGGGCTCTGCGCATCTTGGACAAGCAGGTCGTTGACGAAGCCATCGACCTTCACCTCCAGCTGAGAGCGCACATCGTTCGCCACCGGTACGAGACCCGCTGCTTTCTCGACGAGGACAATTGCGACAGGATCCGGAGCAGTAAGGGTGAGATCGGTCATGTTCTGCTTTCGCGTCGGCCCCAGAGAGCATTGAGACAAAAGTCGCTAGAAAGCGCTAGTGGCTAAAGTCCAGAAGCCTCATCTCAGGGCTTCCAGATACGCCTCAAGCGCGCAGAGAAGGCCTTCCTTTTAGGCGACCATCACTGCCCGCAGATTGTCGTCCTGCCGCACGCCGAAGTGGTGAGCACGCTCGATGACTGTCCCCGCCCACCGGCGATGAGTTGCCGGCTCGCACATGCTGCCGCCGGAGGCGAACACCGCGCGGGCGTTGACGTCGAGGATGGAGCGCGCTTCGCACAGTTCTGCGGCCGACGGCTGGAAGCAGCCGTGGATGACCTCTACCTGGGACGGATGGATCGCAGTCTTCGTGAGAAGGCCGTGCTCGATATCCTGCTCAACTTCTTCACGGAGTAGGTCGAGCGAACTGTAATGCTCGAGCACCGGTGCTGAGACGGCAAAGCCGGCAGGAATGAACGTCGATACCAGATCGCGAATGACGTTGCCGAGCGGTCCGTCATACGCCGTTCGATACTTCGACCGACGAACGCCGAGCACGTTCAGGATGTCGTTGCCGCCGGTACGGATTGCCGTGACGCGATCGCTGAAAGGTTCGAGCTGGCGGCACAGTTGCTCAAGGGCGCGACGGTCGAAGGCTTCTGGACCTTCAATCGTAGGCATGAAGCAATGCTCATTCGTCGTCATGGGTGCGAGCCAGTGTGCGATGTTGCCCGTGTCGACCTTTGGCATGACGAAGCCGTTGATCGCATGGATGTTGGAGAGACCTAGCATCGAGTGCATCATCGAGATGTCACGTGGGCGCACATAGACGGTCAGCCGTTCCGGCAGATCGGCGATGATAGCGAGATTCTTGACAAAGGCGTCTATGCCATCGACCACCTGGTCTTCGCGAAGGGAGTCCTCCAGGCAGATGACAATCGAGCGCAGCGCGTGGTGTTTGCCACGAACGATGTCGATCAGGTTCGGACGAAGGACTGGGACGTAGAGCGTTGCCCCAAGAGCGATGGCGTTCATTCTTGATCGCCTCCAACTTTCTTGATGATGGTAACTGCTCGATAGGTGAACAGATCTCTCCGCTCGATCGGGACGCCAGACTGGTTCGCGATGTGAATCATGTGCTGGACCTCGGGGTCATTCAGATCGCTGAGGTAGAGCTTGTCGGGAACGCGCCGCAGGATAGCGCGGGTCGCCTCGGCGATGCCTGGCTTGATGCGATTAACGTCGCCGACGTCATCCTTGGCCATGAGCTCACGAAGCATGCGCTCACAAGATGCCTGCGCGGCCGCGGCGCTCACGGGAGTCCAGTCGGGAAGACGGTCCGAGAGCGTTGGGGCGCTTTCAATCGCATGGATGAATGCTGCACTGATGTCGGCGTGAGCGAATTCGCTCATGTACCGGCAGGCATGAAAGTCGCCTGGGCCGACCACGTCATCATTCAGAACAGATCGGCTGATGAGCCCGGAAGCGATGCCATTGAGCAGGCCGCTCGGGATGACATAATCTTCGGTAGTTGCTGCGAGGTGCGCGCGGCCGGCGGGATCTGCGATTACCGCTAGGAAGGCTTCGAAGCCGAGGTCGTTCTCGCGAAGAGAACCTAGCAACTGCTTCGTAATGGCCCCCTTGCCCGTCCAGCCGTCGACGAACAGGGTCGTCTCGACCCCGTGTCTCTCTTTGATGAAACGCAGGGCATTTTCATCGATGCCGCGGCCGCGGATGATGCTGACGGAGTAGTGGTGAGTGGTGATACCAATCCGTTCGAGTTCGCGCTTCAGGAGCACGCCGATCGGCGTGCCTGCGCGCGCCAGCGAGACAACCACGCATTCGCGGTTGGTCTGAGGACGTGTGGTAATGCGCGCGGCGAGATGGTGGATGTCCATCTTCAACCGCGAGGCGTTGCGCGCAAGGGCCTCCGCATAGAGCGCCATATAGCGCTCGTCCGGGACCTTCTCGGCCGACAGCATCTCGGAATAGTGCTTGGCGCCGGACTGGATCAGCAGCTCCTTCTCGTTGACCGGCGTCGGATCGATGTCGACGGGCTTCAGAAGGATCTGCACGTCGCTCGGATCATAGCTGCCGGAGAAACAGGTAGCCGTGGCTGGATGATCAGCGATCAGCACCAGTTGCTCTCCTTGATCACGCTCTTCCAAAGCTGCGAGTTGGTGGGCGTCATTGCGAAGTCGCAAAGGTCCATGAAGCCCACGTCCGAATGGCTGTCGCCGGCCCCGATGATGGGAACTTCGCCATCACGCTGGCGGACAATCGCGATCAGATAACGCACGGCATCGCGCTTGTTCAGCCAGCCGGGGAGGAATGCCAGGTTGTTGCCGTTTCGGTGAACGCGCCAGCCTTCCGGGATAGAGGCCTGGATTTGGTCGAGCGACGCGCCGTTCGCGACATTGTCCTTGATCACCACGTAGAGATCGAGGCCATTCTCGGATACGATCCAGTGGCGGAAGGTCTCGGCATCGAGGCCGGCGGTCATGCGGTGATAGACGTCCTGCACGCTTTCACCCACGGCGGCCGCCGTTTCGAGGATAGCGTGCCATTTCTTGTCGACCTGGCCGTCGGCAAGAATGATGCAGCCGCCGTTGGACGTGATAGCCGGCTCCTGCTTGATCTTGACGCGGCCAAGAACCTCACGGCTTCGGGCGGTGACCGGTACCACGACGCCATTGTTGAGCCACGCCATGAATTCGGCCTGCTTCGTGGTCGCGTAGCCGCTCTCTGAGCCGTCGGCGAGGAAGCTCATAGGGGTGAGCTCGCCATCGCCCGACGGGCACTTGCGACGGGTCTGGAACAGCGTGTCGTCGAGATCAGTCAGGATCAGCATGATTGGCTTATCTCTTTTCATATGTGCAAAGGACCAATTCGGCAGGAACATCGGTTCCAAGGTCTCTCACAGAGAGCACAGCTTCGTCGGCCTGGTGCCCAGGGATTTCGCAGGCGATTATGATCCTATCCGGTCCATGCTGCAGGATGTTGTAAAGGAAGCACGGGGCCCCCGATCCGTAAGCGTCGGTGAACCGCGAGACGGTCTTCATGGCATGGCCAAGCGTCGCGGGCGTGCGGGTGATGCTCTGGACGGCAGCGACGCCGCCCTGACGTTCGATCTCCTCAGCGATCAGCAGGGCCTCATACGAATGCTCGCCGTCGCCCAACACAAGGATACGTTCGCCTGACGACGCCGTGACTGGCAGGCGATTGGACGCTTCGGCGCAGCGCAAACCCGACCGGCTGCGCATTCCGGACGACGGCGCGGCGCCCGTCCCGTTTGAACCGGCAGCAAGCGGCGGGGCGGTGTTGGTGGCCCCGGGAGTCCACCTCATCGTGCCGGCGATGATGGAGTGGCCAGTGGATGGCAGTGGCATCCGTGAGAGATATGCGCCGCCGCTCCAGTCGGTGATGCAGCATGTCTCTACGCGCTCGAGATGCGGCATGGCGTCGCGCATGCCTTCAACGCCGGAGACGAAGGTGTTTCCGGTGCTGCATTCGTCATCGATGATCACGAGGGTGCGAGCATTGCGCGCAGTGGCGAGGACATCTTCATCCGTGATCTGGACCAGATGCGAGGTGGCGTGGCTGTGCCCCTCTTCGAAGCGGGCGATCGTCGTCGCGCCCTCAACGACCTGGCGGGAGGTCTGGAGATAGATCGAGAGGACATCGGGATGGCGCGCCTGGTAGGCAGCGAACACCCCCTGCCCCAGCGCTGTCGCTGTTTCAGCCATGCCGAGGAAGGCCACTGGCTGAGATAGGTCGTGGGGCAAGGAAGCTGCGAGCTGACCCATGGTTTGACGCATGTCGGCCGGGCGCGCGGGGAGATGCCGCCCAAGAACCTTGGAGACGATCAGGAAGCCACGCTTGGGGTTTGCGCGCGCAGCGAACTCGCACAATTCGGACAGGTCTGGGCCCGCCTCGACTTCGAGAGCCAAGGAGCCAGTGGGAAGCTCAACCTCGTGGGTGCGACGCGTCTCCTGTTCAGCAGGAGCGCGAATTGCGCTTGGCATTAGAGTTTTCTCCGTGAGCACCGCGTTACGGGCCAGAATGAGATCATTGGTCACGCAAATACCATCAGCTTAGGGGCGTTTGCACGAGCAGAACGCCGCGAGCATTTGCCTGTATTTTTGCACCGAAATGCCGGAGGAGGTTGTGGGGATCGATTGAAGCCATCTGGCTTCGATCGATCCCGTCCCAAGCACTTCGACTGACTTCTACGATTGCGACATACTCGTCATCGACATGTCCCGTGGCAGTATTGCGCTGGGTGTACGCCGAGACAGCAACCGATCGGATCGCATCGGACGTTGCCATGGCATGTCCGATCAACCTGACGATGATCGAACATACGTGATCAAAATAGAATCCTGCGACTTCCTTTTGAGACACTGGCTTCTCTTCAAGACTGAGCCGGGTCATCACTGCTTTCCAGCGGGTCGTTGGCATGTCTTCGATCTCAGGGAGATCAACGTCGAGGAGGAGGCGCCCCTTATGGAACGAGATTGCTATGTTGGTCTCCGCAGGCCACTGAAGATCGCCAAGCGTCTGGAGAAGACCGTCGGCGAGCTCGTCAGCGCCGACCTCACCGTTTGCGCGTGCGGCGTTCCAGGTCATCAGAGCCTCCATGAAGGCTTCTTGCGACGGATATTGCTCCCGCTTCGGCTTGCCCATGTCCGAAGAGCGCAGCGTCTGCGTGGTGACGGGAATGTCGTGATGAAGCCGGCGGAGGCTATCAATCACATCGTTGCGCGCGGTTTCGCGGTCTTTGAGGAAGGTCTGGATCTCGTCCTTCATCGCGGCCTTGGCTGTCGAGAGGAGCGACGCGTCCAGTGGACCGTTATCCTGATTGAAGAAGTGGACCGTATCATCGACCAGTCGAACGGTAACGGTCTCTGGCATGCATAGGGCCGAGCGGCCACGGCTCGCTCCAGAAGCGCTGGAGGACCCACCCGAGGGCTGATCCAGGCGCTCTCGCCAGCTGAGGCCGGTGCCTGGAACGCCAACATTCCCGTATACGCCGCGCTTGCCTAAACTTACCGAGGCGCCGCGTGGTCCGACGCTCAGGGATGCGCCGCCCTTGGAGAAATTGATCCTGACACCGGGGAGGATCTGGATGCGCTTGGAGAACCGAAAGCCCATGAGTGACCTCAAGCCAAGACGATGATGCTGACGACGGATTCACGAAGGCGATCGACAACTTCCCGGCGAGTCCCGCTTCCCAAGGGGCCGATCGACGGGAGGGGCTTGCCGGTGGCCGCGACCATCTCAAAGACGAGCGAGGCCCGGATGCCGAAGTTCACGTTCTCGGAGATGCTGCCGCGCTCGCGCATGTTCTCGTGGGCGAGCGACGCGGAGGTGATCCCTACCAGATTGCCGAAGTCGTCGATAACAGCGCCGCCGGACGAACCCGAGGCGATCGGTGCGGTGAACTGGAAGCGGGAGATGTCCCCGGCTTTGCCGCTCAGGCCAGACACGTTGCCGGTGGTAACTTTGAGATCAGCACCCAAGAGATCCATAAGCGGATAACCCGACGCCATGATGCTCTCGCCGAGCCAGATTGGCGTGGTCAAACGAATGGGTAGCGGTGTGCCGCCGACGTCGCCCTGCAGAAGAGCAAGGTCGTGATCTTCGTCGACAGCGATCAGCGTCAGCGGGTTGTGAGTTCGACCTAGTTGGAAGCTTCTGCCGGCTTCGACGACATGCGCGTTCGTCACGACCAGGTTGTGCCCGACAATGACACCGCTTCCGCTGGCCAGTGCTGAGCCAGGCGTGCCGCTCGGGCGCCGCGGACGGGAATTGTGGTCTCGCACCTCGTCGGGCTGCGACGAGGAAGATCGCCGCGGCAGCTGAAGGTGGCCAAGGTTACGTGCGCGCAGGTAGGCGTCGGCGCCGAAGGTGAAGCCTTCGTTGGACACCTTGAGGCGGAGCTTGCCGGATTTCGCATAGACCCCGGCGAGAATGACCGCTGCCAGGCTCTGCGCTGGTTTGGGTAGGGAATACCGCTGGCCGTTTATCTCGAGATCGAGCGGGTAGCATGGATTTACGAACCCGCCATCCCGATCGTCAGTGATGTAGGCCACCACCTCATAGTGCTCACCCGGATCGGCAAATGCGGGAAGATGCCATGCCCCTAGCGAATGCCGTGACAGCGGTGTGATGGCCCCATTTGCGGCGATTGCCGCGACAGCGATCCGAGTATCGTTGCCGGCGAAATGGAAGATGCCAGAAGCGCCCTCAGAAAGCTCGATCCGCTGCCCAGACTGGAAGCTGCTCATGCGGCAAGCTCACGTGTGCGCGGACGCACGCTCGTCTCGATCTCGACTTCGAGGTCAATATTCGGCTTGCTCACCATGTCCGGTGTCAGGCGGCCGGTGAGAAGGCCGCCCCACTCGGCGAGGAGGGCAGATCCGAACTGCTCTGCATAGACCGAGCCGCCGGCGGGCCGTGCGTTGATCTCGAGAACCTTCCAGCTGTCATCGCTGGCCTTCCGGAACTGGATATTCACCACACCATGGAGCTGGAAGCGAGAAACGAGGCTTTTTGCGTCGTTCTCCAGAGGATGGCTGGACTGAAGCCGCTGGCGCGTGCCGTTCTTGGTGCGCGCGATGTATTTCAGCGCCAATCCCTCATGGGAGAGGATATCGAAAGACACCTCTGGTCCTGGGAGGAAAGGCATGACGACCTGAGGTTCAATTTCAGCGGTGGCTTCCGCAGCCCGCAGGGCATCAAGATAGATATCCTGGCGGATGCGACGTGCATCGGGATCCATCAGGTGAGACAGAGGATTGGCTTTGGTGAGCGTCCAAAAGCCCTGACCATTCACGCCTTCTCGCGGCTTCACGCATGGATCGACGTTGTCATTCGTGGCGCGGAAGCGCTCGACGATGCGAGCGAGATCAGCAGCACTGTGGGCGGTGAAGGTCGCGAGATGACAGGGCTCGTTCTTCAGCGCCTCCGAAAAGAGGAACTTGTCCTCGAGGAGTTCGAGGGTGTCCAGATCCGCCGGGAGGTGAACACGGCACGGAAGGCCGCCGCCGGCGAATAGGTGCCGCCGGGCTGTCGGCACGAAGACGTCGATCTCGTGATCGATGATCTGCCGACAAGCCCAGGCGAGGTAATCCACTCCCTTCGCTTTTGGCTCAACCCAAGTCTGCGAAGGGCCTTCGTAGATCGGTTTCCCTTCGGCAGTGCTGACGATGACCTCGAGGGCCGGGTCGGCGGCCATCATGGCCCGGGCGATGGGAGCTAGCGAGAAACCGCGGTTGAACCAAATGCGCATGGTGTGCCTGTGCAGGAGGGAGTGCAGCGGGAGGATCAGCGCAGAATATTGTGTTGGCGCGCGTCCTTGAGCCACTGCGGAAATTCGAAGAGGATCCGCTCGTAGAGCTCGTCGTCGCTGATCTTCGTGAGGTCGTCGACGCTGAAGAAGCCTGCATTGTCGACCACGCGGCCGGGCAAGGTATCGAGCTTGCGCAGGATGCCATAGTTAGCCTTGCCGACTCCAACGAACTGCCAGAAAATTGGGCGATTCGAGGTGCGGGTCAGGATGTCGGCGATCTCGGCGGATCGGGTGATGCCACCATCGGTGACAAAGATGATAAGCAGTGGTTCGGTACGAACTGGGGGCTCTTGAGCGAGGATGGCGTTCATGACCAGAGGCTCATTGTTTCCGTAGCCGATGGACTTGCCGCCCCTGGTCCGAGCCCCTCCAAACATACCCTTCTCCCCAGTGGGTTGTGCGCCGATCTTGGCGCCCGGCGATGGGCAGGTGCGGGAGACAAAACCTTCAAGATTGGTGGCGGTAAGGTCCTCTACGCGTTTGCACTCGGATGCGTAGAACCAAGTCGGCATGACGCCGTCTTGGTCGAGACGAAGAGATACCGGAGCGAGACGCTCCACCGTCTCCTGCACGGTGCCATCGGCGTATAGCCCTGCCATAGATCCGCTGGCGTCGATGACGAACTTCACCTCGGCCATTTCGTGCTCGATGCCGAGCTTCTTGAGCGTCACGCCAACCTTTTGCTTTCGCAGGTCAATCTTGCTCAGCGACACCGGCGGGGGAGGCGGAGGCGGAGCAACGGGTGATGGCGCCGGCGGAGCTGCAGCGGTGGGCTCATCGGCCACTTCGCCACCAAGGTGCTTCACGAGATCGGCGAGGCCGCCGGAAAAGCCTTGCACGACAGCCCCAACACGCCACGTGCCATTATGCTGGTACAGATCCAGCAGCATCAGGGCCTTCTCGTCGCCAAGACCGGCGAGCGCGTTGATCTGTGCGGCGCCAGCGATCTGTACGGAAAGCGCACGAGCTGAGCGAAGCGGCATGTTGTCGTGAGTGGCGGTGATCGAGATGCGATCGATCGACTGCGGCAGTCGGTTGAGATCAACGATGATCGATGTGGAGTTGCCGCCCTTGCGGAAGGTGATCGCACCTTCTGGACTGCGCTCATTGCTGAATAGGATGGTGTAGCGGTCGTCAGCGATCTTACGATTGGCGTCGAGACCAAAGGCAACGATGTCGATGTCCGACGGCTCATGGGTGACGGCGATCTCGATCATCCGGCTGGTCGTCAGGCCAGATACGGCGCGCTTCTCGCCGGGGGTCATCGTCTTCAATGGCCTATTCCTATCGGTCAGAAACTGAAGAAGGCCGCCAAGCTTATTCGGCTCGGCGGCCCTCCTATCGTGGTGTTGTTATCGCCGGTCGGATCAGCCGATGTTGACGCCCATCGCGTTGGCGAGGCCGCCCAGGCCGCTCTGCCAGCCTTCGCCGATCGCCTTCACCTTGATCTCGCCGGTTGCCGAACGATACAGCTCGACGAACACCATGGCCGCGTTGGTGCTGGCGTCTTCCGACAGGTCGTAGCGAGCCAGTTCCTTGCCGTCGGCGTCGTTGACGACACGAGCATAGGCGTTCGACACCGAACCGAAGTTCTGGCCGCGCTCCTGGCCCTCGTGGATGGTCACCGCGATGACGACCTTCTTCACGGCCTGCGGCAGCTTCGAGAAGTCGATCGTGATCTTCTCGTCATCGCCGTCGCCTTCACCGGTGCGGTTGTCGCCGTGGTGGGTCACCGAACCGTCGGTCGAGAGTTTGTTGTTGTAGAAGATGAAGTGAGCGTCCGAGAGGACCTTCTCATTTTCGCCCAGCACGAAGGCTGCTGCGTCGAGGTCGAAGGCTTGACCATCGGTCTTGCGTACGTCCCAGCCGAGACCGACCGTGACGGAGGTGAGGCCGGGAGCCTCCTTGGAGAGCGAGACGTTGCCGCCCTTGGAAAGCGAAACTGCCATGTGAAACGATCTTTCGCGCTGGAATGAAGACGGTCGAAGAGGAACCTCCCCGACCGGTGCGGCAACGATCAACCGATGTTGACGCCGTAGTTCGAGGCGAGCGGGCCCAGGCCGCCCTTGAAGCCTTGGCCGACGGCGCGGAACTTCCAGTCGTTGCCGTGGCGATAGACTTCGCCCAGGATCATCGCAGTCTCGACCGAGGCGTCTTCCGATAGGTCATAGCGCACGACTTCCTTGCCGGTCTTCTCGTCGACCAGACGGATGAAGGCGTTCGAGACCTGGCCGAACGATTGGCCGTTCTTCTCGCCATCGTGAATGGTCACGACGACCGCGATCTTGTCGACGTCGGCCGGCACCTTCGAGAGCGTGATCTTGATCTGCTCGTCGTCGCCTTCGCCTTCACCGGTGCGGTTGTCGCCTTGGTGTTCGGCGGCCCCGCCGGCGACGATCTTGTTGTTGTAGAAGCAAAAGTCGGAATCGTTGCGGACCTTGCCCGAGGCGTTCAGCAGAAACGCCGAGGCGTCGAGGTCGAAGTCCTGACCGTCGGTAGCACGAACGTCCCAGCCCAGGCCGACCATGATGGCGTCGAGACCGGGTGCTTCCTTCGAGAGCGAGACATTGCCACCCTTGGAAAGCGAAATTGCCATTCGGTAGTCCTTTCATCTTTTACTTGGCGGGTGAGTGAAGCCGGTTGGTGCAATCCGCCGACAGCACGCCGGGAATGATGACCCTCGCCCTCATCGGGCGTTCCCCGGCAGCGACCCCGCCGCCGGGACTAAGGATCACTGGGTGCGGACGTTCGGCACGACGTTGCCTGTGGGCAGGATAGCCTCCGCACGACCGTCTTCCTCGTATTCGCCGGGGAAGAGCTTCTTGTGTCGGATGGAGGCCCAAAGCGCGACGCCAATGAAGGTCGCACCAATCAGACCGGTGATGACTTCCGGCGTATGGACGCGGATGCTCAGGAGCATGATCGTCGCAAGCGCGATGATGGCGTAGAAGGCGCCCGGCTCCAGGTAGCGGAATTCCGACAGGTGTCCGCCGCGAACCAGGGCGATCGTCATCGACCGGACGAACATGGCGCCGATGCCGAGGCCGAGCGCGATCAGAATAATGTTGTTGGTGATCGCGAATGCACCGATCACGCCGTCGAAGGAGAACGACGCGTCCAGAAACTCGAGGTAGACGAAGGCGCCGGCGCCCGAACGAACGATCTTGCCGGTGACCATGTCCTCTTCACCACCCATCATGTCGCCGAACTTCTGGACCGCCAGGTAGGTGAGGACGCCCGAGAGGCCGGCGATCAGGAATGTCTGCTGCTCGCTGCCACTGATTAGGAACGAAAGCGCGACGATGATGATCGAGGTCATGATGTATGGTGCAAACGGAATGCGACCGATGGCCATCAGCGGCTTCTCGATAGCGCCGATCCACATATGCTCGCGGTCAGCGTCGAAGAAGAAGTTGAGGCCGACCAGCATCAGGAAGGCGCCGCCGAAGCCCGAAATGCCGATGTGAGCACCGGTGACGATGTCTTCGTATAGCTTGTGGTCGGTGAGCGCGATGCGCGCCGCTTCCCATGGGCTAACGCCAGCTGCGACCGACACGATAGCGATCGGAAACACGATGCGCATGCCGAAGACGGCGATCAGAATGCCCCAGGTCAGGAAGCGCCGCTGCCACTTAGCATCCATGTTCTTGAGGATGGACGCGTTGACGACGGCATTGTCGAGGCTGAGCGAGGTCTCCATCACGCCGAGGATGGCGGCGATGAATACCATGCCGAGAGCTGCACCAAGCAGACCGGTTTCGGCATAACCGGCGAGGCCGGCGAGAATGAGACAGATGATCGTAAAGACGATCGATCCTGCGAAGTTTTTCATTGATCCCCCTCCGGATGGAGATCTGGTGCCGTGGCGACAGATCGAAATTGATGGAGGCCTGTAGGCCGCCGTTCGGTGTGGTGCCGAGGGCGGTCCAGAAAGGCCGGCTAGTCTTTTGTAGCGCCCACCCAGTTCAGGTAGATGCCGACTGCATCGGCAAACTCTTTCTGGCTCGGATAATATTTCATGTGACGCTGCATCTGCAGTTCACCATCAACATTATCGATGACTGCCACGCCACAGAGACGCTTGTTGCTGTGACCTTCGTTCATGCGAACTTCGATTTCGGGTTGTCCCGGGATGTTCATTTTGACGACCCCGTCAGTCTTCTGCCAGTTCGGCGCACCCTCATAAATGAGGGCGAACACGCCGATACGCTTGATGCGATCGAAGAACCGACCGTTGACCCGGATCGTCTCGCCGCCGGTAACAGCCCCGGTGCGGTCGTCGCCTGACAGTTCGATCCATGGCTCTTCGTGATAGCTGCCGAAGGTGCGCCCCAAGGCCTGCACGACGCCGCGGTAGCCATCGTCCAACTCAAAGAGGACGCCTAGGTCGAGATCAACCTTCTTCGATCCTCCGAAGAAGCCGCTGCTGCCGGAACCTTGGTTCCAATTGAGGTTGAGGATGATTTCGCCGAACGTCTCCCCGGTCTTTTTAAGGCTGACGACGGAGTTGTTCTTTTCGAGCGAGATCTTCTTCAGCGATACCGGCGCAGCCGGCGGAGGCGGAGGCGGCGGAGGCGGAGTTGGTGCAGGTGCCGCGGCGGGAGCGTCCGCCACTTCACCACCGAAGTGTGCAATCAGAGCAGCCAGGCCGCCGGCGAAGCCAGCTGCGATGGTGCCAATCTTCCATCCCGAGAAATGGCGATAGATCTCGATCATCATCACCGCCTTCTCGGTGGTGAGATGCTGGGAGACATCGAAGGTCGCCTGGTTACCGTTGATGCTGACGACCAGCGGGCGGGATTCAGCGATTGGACGCTTGTCATGAGTCGCCGTGAAAACGATGCGATCGATCGACGTCGGAAGCCGGTCCAGATCGAGCGTGAAGGTAGCTGTGTCTGAATAAGCCTGCAGCTGGATCGCGCCTTCCGGCGACGACGTGTTGGAGAACAGCACGACATAGCGATCATCACCGATCACCTTTGCGCTGTTCAGCCCGAAGGCGGCAATGTCGACGCCACCGAGGCCGAAGTCGACTTTCACTGCGCATTTTGTGCCAATGCCCAACTCAGACAGACCGCGCTTTTCACCGCGCTGAAGCTGCATCAAATCCCCCCTGTTATGAATGAATGGAGCCGGGATCAGTTGAGCCCCGGCTCCGTGCGCTTCAGATTGCGCTGGCAGCGACGTGCGCCAGATCCCGGACGGTACGCCCGCTGGTGCGCGTTCCCACCGCCTTGAAGTTCCATTCGCCGCCGGCGCGCGAGAGAACGCCAAGGATGAGACCGGTATGCGAACCGCTATCCGAGATGTCGAAGCGAGCGAGTTCGCTGTTGTTGGTGCCATCGACGACGCGGCCGTAAGCGTTTTCGACTTTGTCGAAAGTCTGGCCCTGGAAGCTGTTCACCGTCAGAACGATGTGCTCAACGTTGCCAGGCAGACGGTCGAGTGCGATCTCGATCGTCTCGTCATCACCGTCGCCCTCACCGGTGCGATTGTCGCCGCTATGACGTACGGAACCATCGACGCTTTGGAGCTGGCCAAACCAGACGGTGTCCACAACGCCCTGGCGAGCGTCGAACAAGATGGCCGAAGCGTCCAGATCGATGCTATCGGCGCCGCCGAGAACTCGACCGAAAAACCCCTTCGCCTTCGCTACGTCCCAGCCCACGCCCAGCAAAATCTTGGTGAGGGTTTTCTTGGCTTCCTTGGTCAAGCTGACGGACTGGCTCTTCGTGAGCGAAATCATGAGTGTGTAAGCCCCCCTTCTTTTATCGACTTATTATACGCAACGAACAAATTAGCGTACGTGTATCCGTGTGACGGCAGTCGGTTATATCCGGTTTCCGACTGACGGAAACAGCTTCCCAGTTAGACTCATTGCTCCATCCTTCGAACACTATCATCATTGTTTTTTTGATTAACATGCTTTATAGCTTAACTCACATTAAACAATCACAGGACAGCTTTTGGATAGTGTAGGGAAGTACGGAAAGTCACGAATGATGCTCAGTTCAAGGCGCATCGGTATCGCATCTCCGAGTTTATAACGTCGCCATCCCACCTTCCGCGTAATCAGCGCTGGATGTCAATCCTTGTTGGAGAAGCAGCAATCCGGAATTTACCCGGAGCCGCAGGCCTTCCCCCGGGACTTGAGCTAGCCACAGTCCTGTCCACTCCCTGCTGGCATGAGTGTGTGGTCAGCCAGCGAGATGCGCTCTTGTCCGGTGGCAGGAGCCGGATTGTAGCTGACGGAAAGATCGCATGACTGACCTGACGAATGAGCCCGGCCAACTTCCGCTGTTCCTGTTTCAACCATCGCCGTTGCACATGGCAGTCGCTGCGACCTCGCGGATCTGAGCTGCGCCGCTCTCCGCCTCGACCACGCGGCCGCGGTGCTGGCGCAAGCCAGTCGCCTCGAAGGAAGCGAGTTCATAGACAGCTTCGATCTCGTTGAGCATGGGTTGGCCGAGGCACTGTTGATCGACGGACCGCGTAGAAGTTCCTGGAACACCTACTGAGAGCGGTGCCCTACCGCATTCACACGATTCTCACAGACAACGGCATTCAGCTCGCCAAGCAGCCACGCAACCGGACCACCGCCTGGTCACGTCAGATGCGCTTCGACATGATCTGCGAGGCAAACGATATCGAACACCGGCTCACCAAGCCGCACCATCCGTGGACCAACGGTCAGGTTGAGCGCATGAACCGGATCATCAAGGAGGCGACCGTCAAACGCTTCCACTATGAAAGCAACGACCAGCTCCGGACGCACCTCGCCGACTTCATGGCCGCTTACAACTTTGCCCTCCGGCTCAAGACGCTGAGCGGCCTCACGCCTTAGGAATACATCGCCGAGATCTGGACGTCAGAGCCAGACCGGTTGATTGTCAATCCGATCCGCCAGATGCCGGGACTAAACAATTAGGGGCTGGGTACGCCTCTGCCGCTGATCCTGGTGGATGACATAAATCGACGCAAACCGCTGTCGCTGAGGCTTTGGAGGAGGATCAGCAAGTCGATCTTTGCGTCTCCAGGCAGCCGACGTTTCCACTTCCTCAATCTCAACATACGTGAGCTGGCGATCACGCATGCGGGCAGATGCGGCTTCCCTAGGACGCCAACTTTTCGGAACGGCTTGCAGCACAACGAGTGGCAGCTATCCGCGTCGGCTCACCCGAAAGCCGCCAGGCGGCTAAGTTTCGGATATCGGCGGTTCGCTTCATCGTGCAGTCCGATGACCGCGGGCAGCTTCCGAGAACGCACCGTTTCAAGCGGAATGACCGACTTTAGGGCGCAAAGCCGACCGGCTTGTTTGCGCGACACGAATGGCGGGTTTCGGTAGGAGCCGCCGCTCGCATCGACGACGCCGAATGTCTTGAGCTGGTCGGCACCTGCCGTCCCGACTAGGAAACTCCAACGGGATGTCCGGGCGGACACGGTGATCCAAGGGGCGACGAACGCTCCGCTTCCCAAAACCTGTTCCCAATTGCTCTTTCCCGAAACTGCCGGTCAAGCACGGAGAAACGGGACAACGGAACACCCTACGACGCGGCCCGTACACGCCGTACACGATCGTAACCAACACAGAGCCGGGATGGGCGAGGTATCGCGGTCCAAGTAGATGGCGTAGACTGCCGCATCGGTCACGGCATCAACAGCGAAGGTCTTCCTTTGCGTACACCGTCGGTTCGCTTCACGAAGTCGGCGGTATCGCGGCGGTCCTGGCGCGGTGAAGGGCGGTCACCCGCTTGACGTGGGCGATGCTGCATCCGGCTAGTTCCGCCGTCTTCGCGATGCTCATGCCCGCCTCGCGCAGGCCGACGATGCGGCGGTGATGGGCAAGGTCGGGCTTTCGGCCGGTGTACCGCCCAGCCCTCCTAGCGATCTCGATCCCCTCGCGCTGCCGCTCGCGCCGGGTCTCATAATCGTCGCGCGCCGTCTGCAGCGCGACGCGCAGCAGCATGTCCTGCACCGCTTCGAGCACAATGCGCGCCACGCCCACGCTGTCCGCCACTAAGTCACTGAGGTCGACGATCCCCGGTACCGCCAGCCGGGCTCCCCTGCCGCGGATCGTCCTCACTAGCAACTCGGCTTCCGGCAGCGGCAGGCGGCTGATGCGGTCTATCTTCTCGGCCACCACGACTTCGCCCGGCTGCAGATCCGCCACCATGCGCAGCAGCTCCGGCCGATCGGGCCGCGCACCCGACGCCTTCTCCCGGTACACCGCCGCGACGTAGAAGCCGGCCGCCCGCGCGCCAGCCACGATGTTCTCCTGCCGCGTCAGGTCCTGCTCGTCCGTACTCACACGAAGGTACACCCGCGCCGCCTTCACCTCGCTGCCTGCCATCTGCTCATCACTCCCGCTCGGCTTATTTGGGTACACCCATGTGAGCCACCACTGCGGCAACCGGCTCGGAATAGCAAACGCCGATCCTGTCGAGCCTAGCTCAGCAAGCCA